>JADYZO010000129.1 GCA_020853135.1 Gammaproteobacteria bacterium | reverse complement strand
TGCCCTCGGTGCTGCCGATCCTGGTGCCGGTGGCCCTGGCGATGCTGGTCAACCTGGCGATGGGCCCGGGCGCCGGCATCCGCGCACTGGGCGGCATGCTGATCGGCACCATCGTCACGGGCCTGTTCGTCGCCATCTCCATGTGCACCGGCGGTGGCGCCTGGGACAATGCCAAGAAGTACATCGAGGAAGGCAACTTCGGCGGCAAGGGCTCTGACACCCACAAGGCCGCGGTCACCGGCGACACCGTCGGCGATCCCTACAAGGACACCGCCGGCCCGGCCATCAACCCGCTGATCAAGATCATCAACATCGTGGCGCTGCTGCTGGTGCCGCTGCTCTGAGAACCCGCCGGCTGCGGCAGTCACCGCCAGCCGGCCCACGAAGAAGCCCCGCGTCGCGGGGCTTTTTTTTGGCCTGACATAACCCTGCCAGCCACGGCGCAGTCCCGCACGGCACAGCCCTGCCCGCAGGCACGGGCCGGCAATTGCGCCGGGGCCGGTCAACCCCGGCACCCCGGCTGCGTTCCTGCACCGTGGCGCAAGCCGCGACCGCAGTGGTCCGCAGCCGCCCGATCCGGTTCCTTCGCGGAGCCGTCACAACTGAACGGAGTAGTCCACATGAAGAGAATCCTGAGTACCGGCCTGGTGGTGGGTGTGATCTGCGCGTCCGGCGCCTGGGCGGCCGATGGCGCAGCTGTCACGCAGCGTGACGTCAACCAGCAGGACCGCATCGAGGCGGGGCTGAAGAGCGGCCAGCTCACGACCGGAGAGGCCGCGCGTCTGGAACACAAGGAAGGCACTGTGGACCGCATGGAAGCGCGGGACATGAAGGACGGCAAGCTGACGGCAGCCGAAACGGCGAAGATCAATGCCGCGCAGAACCGCGTAAGCCAGGACATCTATCGCCAGAAGCACGACGCCCAGGCCGGCAATCCGGACTCGGCCTCCTCACAGCGCATGCAGGCGGACGTCCAGCGCAACGCCAACCAGGAAGCCCGCATCGGGCAGGGGCTGAAGTCGGGCGCGTTGAACGGGCAGGAAGCGGCACGGCTCGAACGGGGTCAGGCGAAGGTCGACCAGAACGAAGCCCGCGCGGGTGCCAACGGGCATGTCAGCGCAGGCGAGCAGCGCGAAATCCGGCATGCGCAGAAGCGCCAGAGCCGGCAGATTCACCGCAAGAAGCACGACTGACCGCCGGCGGTATCCACCAGACACCCAGGACCCCCGCTTCGGCGGGGGTCCTGCTGTCAGGCACGCGCGCAGCCGCCATCCAGCCATTCGCTGGCCGGGTCCATCGGCACAGCCGCGCTCCCGTGGCATCGGCCAGGGCGCTTCGCTAAGCTACCCACAGGCCTGTGCAGGCCTGATGGATGCCAAATTGAGCACGCTGCAGGACTTCTTCAACCGCTGGGCCGAGCCGATCGTGCTCATGCAGCTGGTGACGCTGGCGGCAGCCGTCGTGGCGGCCCTGCTCGTCTCGCATTCCGCCCACCGCTGGCACCGGCTTCGCAGCCGCAGGCTTGCCCCGCCATCCTGGCGCATGCGCCTCGTGGAAGGCCTGGTCATCCAGGCCGGTTTCTTTGCGGCGCTGATCGTCATCCTTTTCGTGCGCGCCGCGCTCGCCATGCGCAGGCTGGACACCGACGTGCTGGATACCGCGCTGGAACTGCTGGCGGCGCTGATGCTGGTCCGCCTGGCCGTGTACCTGTTGCGGCTGCTGCTTGGCGACCGCCAGTGGGTGCGGGCCTGGGAGACGCGCACGACGGTGCTCCTGTGGGTGGTGATCGCCTCGCAGCTGATCGGCTGGTTCGGCTTCCTCGAGGGATACCTCGACGGCATCGACCTGCTGCCCGGCAAGGCGCGGTTCAGCCTCTGGGCGCTGCTCAAGGGCCTGGTGGTGATCGGCGGCTTCGTGCTGATCGCCTCGGTCGTCGCCCGCGCCGTCGAGCGCCGCGTCATGCGCATGGAGAACGTTGCGGTCTCGGCGCGCATCGGCATCGCCAAATCCGCCCACTTCGTGCTGGTCAGCCTCGGCGTCATGCTGGGCGTGAATGCGGCGGGCGTCGACCTGACCGCCCTCACCGTCCTGACGGGCGCCATCGGTCTCGGACTGGGCTTCGGCCTGCAGGCCATCGCCAGCAACTTCGTCAGCGGCTTCGTGCTGCTGATGGACAAGTCCATCAAGCCGGGCGATGTCATCAGCTTCACCGGGCACACCGGCACCAGCACGGAGAGCTTCGGCTGGGTCGAGGCGCTGCGCGGGCGCTACGTCGTCGTGCGCGACCGCGACGGGGTCGAGACGCTGGTGCCGAACCAGCAGCTGGTGATGAACCCGGTGATCAACTGGAGCTATTCGGACCGGCGCATCCGCCTCAAGCTGCCGGTGCGCATCAGCTACCGCGATGATCCCGAACTGGCGCTCGACATACTGCTGCGCGCCACCGCCGGACACCCGCGCGTGCTGCACCAGCCCGCACCGGTGTCACGGCTGATGCAATTCAGCGAGACCGGCATGGACCTGGAGCTGCGCTTCTGGATCGCCGACCCGCAGAACGGCGTCAACAACGTGCGCTCGGACGTCAACCGTGCGATCTGGCGGCTGTTCCGCGAAGCGGGGATCACGATCCCCGTCGCACAACGCGAGGTCCTCGTCTATTCCGCCGGCACCAGCCTGCCCGCCGGCACCGCACCAGCGGTGCAGACGCCCGGCACCGGGTCTGCGTAGCCATATAAGCACACTGCACGGCCCATCATGGCACGCATACAGATCGACCTGCCCATACATTTCCCGTTCACCACGGAACTTGCGGTCTACGTGAGCCACATCAATTACGGCGGGCACCTCGACAACGTCCAGCTGCTCAGCCTCGTCTCCGAGGCGCAGATGCGGCTCTTCGCGGAACTCGGCTGGCCGCAGGGCAGGATCGGCGATGTCGTCACCCTGATCGCCGATGCGGCAGTCCAGTACCGATCCGAGGCCTTCCGGGGTGAGACCATGGTCGTGCGCATCGCAGCCCACGACTTCAATCCGAAGGGCTGCGACCTGGTCTGGCAGATGACCGAGGAGTCCTCCGGCCGTGAAGTTGCGCGCGGCAAGACCGGCATCGTGTGCTTCGACCTCACGACGCGCAAGCTGGTAGCGATACCGGAAGGCTTTCGCCAGCGCCTCGAAGGTGGGCCACCAGGCTGAAGGCAATCGGCCCCGGTCAATCTGGAGCCGGCACTGTGCCCTGCTGGTGACAGCCCGGCAAGCTTGTGCGGTGGCCCCGGGGCCCACCTCCTGGCGCATCGTAGTGCGGATCGCACGTTGACAGCCGCACTAGGCACCGGCACCATCGGCGAGCTGTCGTCGTCGGCTCGTTGTCTTTCCCCGGGGGGGGGATCAGGATGGCGAATGCACGCTCGAACTGCGCCCGACCGGGTCCGCAACAGTCGACCCTGCGGTCCACATGGGGTCTGGTGAACCACACGCAATCGCCGGATATCCGCGACGTCCGGCCATCCCAACAGCCAGGCAGAATCACCGGCACCCTCTGCCCGCCACCCCGGCAAGCCTGCAGGACCGGAGTTCTCAGCCCATTCCCGATAGTCCATCCCAGGAACAGGTGCCTTCTGACTTATTCAATCTGACAACGGGGGGATCCATCATGTCGTCTGCAAAGACATTCAAGCATGTGCACATGCCGCATGGCGTTGTCCTGCTGCTGCTGACAACACCGCTCCTTGCCCAAACCACACGCCCGCCGCAACCTTCGGCACCGGTCCCGGGCACCACCATAGAAACCGTGGTGGTCACCGCCCAGCGGGTGGAACAGAACCTCCAGGATGTCCCCGTTGCCGTAAGCGCGTTCTCCGAGGAGACACTGCGCGTGAACCGGATGAACGCCATGGCGGACATCGCCCAGCGGACACCCAGCTTCACCGCCACCGAGGTCAACCCCGGCGAGCCGAATCTCGCGATTCGCGGCATCGGCACCGAAGGCATCAACTCGAATGCAGCCGGCGATGCCTCGGTCGTGATGTTCATCGACGGCGTGTACATCGGTCGTGGCGGTGCGGCCGCCCTCGACCTGTTCGACCTGGAACGGGTTGAAGTGCTGCGCGGACCACAGGGCACTCTGTTTGGCAAGAATGTGGTTGGCGGGGCGATCAGCCTGATTACCCGCAAGCCGTCGATGGCCGACAGCTTTGCCGAGGTGAATGGCACGTTCGGCAACTACGATCGCAGGGACCTGCTCGGCCGCTTCAACAAGGCCCTCAGCGATACGCTGGCCATCTCCGGTGCCTTCAGTTCGCGCCAGCACGACGGTTACACGCTGAACGAGACTACCGGCAACCGGGTGGACAACGAAGACTCGACTGCCGCGCATATCGCCATGCGCTACAGACCGACCGATTCACTCGACGCAATCCTCACACTGGATGTGGTCGACCAGGACCAGAAAGGCCAGCCACGCGACAATATCTGCAATACGGCCTTCCAGGGTGGCTTGCATTGTGTCGGCATCAATCCTGACCGGCGGATCGTCAATGCAGTAAAGGACGGCTACCTCAATCGGGAGATACTCGGCATCAGCGCGAATATCGACTACACCACCGCATGGGGAACCTTCACCTCGCTCACGGCCTTCCGCAACACCGACTTTTCGCATGCTGACGCATTCTTCAGCAACCCGATCAATCCGCCAAACCAGATCGAGTCCTACAACGAGAACGTCGAGGACAACGACCAGTTCAGCCAGGAATTCAGGTTGAGCTTTGATGCGCTGGACAAGACACTGCGCGGCGTGGTCGGCATTTACTACCTGAAGGAGCACAACAAGCGCACGGAGTACCTGACCCAGGACTTCCCTGGCCCTGGCTCAACCGGCAAGGCTGCCTTTCCCCAGGCTGTCGACGCCAGCAGCTTCGCTGTGTTCGGCCAGACCGACTATTCTCTGACTGAGCGGCTCACCCTGACCGCCGGCGCACGCATGACCTGGGAGAAGAAGGATGTGGACCTGGCCGGTGTCCGTCTGGCTGGCCCCGGCTGGCCGCCGCCGCTTGCAGCAGAGTACGCCATCAGTGCCAGCAAGCGCTGGGATGCGTTCACACCCAAGCTTGGCGTCAGCTACAGGTTCAGCGATGACGCCATGGCATACGCCAGCGTCACACGGGGATTCAAGAGCGGCGGATTCCAGGGTACGGCGGGCACGGGTGCCAGTGCGGCAACACCGTACGACCCCGAGTATGCCCTGAGCTACGAGGCCGGCGCCAAGACCGAATGGCTGGATGACAGCCTGCGGCTGAATGTCGCCACGTTCTATATCGACTACGAAGACCTGCAGGTCTCGCAACTCGTGCCGCTGTGCTGCGTGGTCATTGGCAATGCGGCCACGGCCAAAATCAAGGGAGTGGAGGCCGAAGTCCTCTACCGGCCGCTGGAAGGACTCGACCTCAATGCTGGCTACAGCTGGCTCAACACGGAATTCACTGATTTCGCCGGTGGCGCAACGGCCAACTACACGGGTAACAGGCTGCCACGCGCGCCCACGAGCAAGGTCAACCTCGGCGCCCAGTACCAGTGGCCCGTTGGCGACCTGGGAGTCCTGCTGGCTCGCGTTGACTGGACCTATCAGAGCAAGATCTACTTCGAGGCATCCAATACCCCGCTGGAAGTACAGAAAGGCTACGACGTCCTGGATGCGCGGCTGGCCTTGCGTGCGCCAGACAACAGCTGGGAAGTGGCGCTGTGGGGCAAGAACCTGGGCGATGAGCTGATCAAGACGCATATCGTCGCATTTGCCCCGTTCCAGCAGGAACTGGTCACCTATCAACCACCACGCACATGGGGAATCTCCGTCTGGTTCCGCCACTGAGCCACACGCGCCATCACGAGCCGGGCAGCGCAGGCGCCAAGTCAGCGCCATGATCCCGCCGCATTGCGAGGCAGCCATACCGCGCGGCAACAGGGCTCCACGGGCATCCGGCGGAATCACCGTATGCCCGTGACTTCCGGCATGTCGGTAACCAGGAATCGTGCAGCCTGGGGCGCGCTCGCGCTGCTCATGCTTGCGTACACGGTGTCATTCGTCGACCGCGCCATCCTCAGTCTGCTGATACCACCGATCCAGCATGACCTTGGCATTTCAGACACCCAGGTCAGCCTGCTCGCGGGCTTCGCCTTCGCGGTGTTCTACACCCTGATGGGCATTCCGCTGGGCCGTCTCGCGGACCGCTGGAATCGCCGCAACCTGATTGCCATCGGCATCACCACCTGGTGCCTGATGACGGCGGCCTGCGGGCTGTCACGCGGCTACTGGCAGCTCTTTGCTGCCCGCGTGGGCGTGGGTGTCGGGGAGGCGGCACTGTCACCTGCCGCCTACTCCATGATCAGCGATCTTTTCGAGCGAAGCCAGCTTGGCAGGGCAATCGCCGTCTATTCGCTCGGCTTGCCTGCCGGATCAGGCCTGGCGATGCTGATTGGCGGCATGGCCATCGCTGCAGTGACGGAATGGCCACCCCTCGTGCTGCCCTGGTTCGGCACCCTGCTGCCGTGGCAGGTCACGTTCCTGCTCGTGGGTTTGCCTGGAGTGCTGGTGGCAGCCATGATCCTGCTCCTGATGCAGGAACCCGTGCGTCGGGGCCTCACGACAACAGCTGCAACGCAGTCCGTCAGCGCCGTCCCAGCCAGCAGACCCGGATTGCTGACATTCCTCGCCTGCAACCGGCGCGTGCTCCTGCATCATTTCGGCGGCCTGGCACTGCTCGTGATCATCGTCTATGGCAGCACCGCGTGGGTGCCCACCTACTTCATCCGCTGTCACGGCTGGACTGGCCAGGCAATCGGTTATGCCTACGGGCTGATCCTCCTGGTCTTCGGCACCAGTGGCCTGCTCATGGGCGGGCAACTCGCCGACCGCGGGTGGCGCCGCGGGCAGACAGACGCCCATCTACGGGTCGTCCTTCTGTCGGTCGCGACGATGTTTCCCTGCTTTGCACTGTTTGCACTCGCGCCCTCGGCGGACGTCGCCATCGTGCTGCTGGCAGCCGCCACATTTACTTCCAGCCTGCACGGGGGCGTGGCAGGAGCGGCGCTGCAGCTCATCACGCCCAACGAATTGCGCGGGCAGATGACTGCCATATACTTCTTCATCGCGAACCTCGTGGGCCTGGGCCTGGGTCCGACGGCGGTGGCCCTCATCACCGATTACGGCTTTGCCGATCCTCAGGCGCTCGGGCTATCCATTGCCGTGCTGGCCGGATGCGCCGGTCCCGTATCGAGCCTGATACTCGTCACCGGCCTCGCACCTTACCGTGCCAGCGCGGCAAGGCTTGCCGTACTCACCGCCCATGGAGAAGACTCGCCACCAGCGGGCACTGCTTTGGCAGAGGGATCCGTGGATGTCTCCGACAGATCCGCACAGGAGGATGCATGAACACCCCCAACAGGCTGTGGCGCATTGCAAGCCAGCCGACTGACGCCGTGTCTCCACGCAACTTCCGCTGGTCCGAAGAGCCGATTCCGCAGCCGCGGGAAGGCGAACTGCTGGTGCGGGTCGTCTATCTCTCCATAGACCCGGTTCAGCGCTACTGGCTTTCGCCCGACGCCACCTTCGGCCCGCCCACCCAGGCCGGCATGCCGATGCCGGGGCGGGTCTGGGGGGTCGTCGAACAGTCCACCAGCCTGGCCTTTCCTCCCGGCATGCTCGTCGCCGGGCCGGGGGCCTGGGCCGAGCGCTGCACCCTGCCGCTCGCGATGGTGGAACCCGTACCGGCCTGGCCCGGCGTCCCGTTGCTTGCCCACACCTCGCTCTTCTGCATGCAGGCGCTCACCGCCTATTTCGGCCTGCTGGAGATCGCCCGGCCCAGGCCCACCGACACCGTCGTCGTCTCCGCCGCGGCAGGCGCCGTCGGGTCGCTGGTGGTCCAGATGGCGCGGATCAGCGGTTGTGCACGGCTGGTCGCGATCGCCGGCAGCGAGGAAAAGTGTCGCTGGCTGCGGGAGCAGCTCGGTGCGGATGCCGCCATCAACTACAAGACATCCGACATCGGCGCCGCGCTCGATGCCGCATGCCCCGGGGGCATAGATGTCTATTACGACAACGTCGGCGGCGAGACCCTCGATGCCGTGCTCGCGCGCATCAATGCGCATGCGCGCATCGCCTGCGGCGGCTTCATCTCCCACTACAACGACGGCGGGCACTCGCAGGGCATCCGGAATTTCCAGATGCTGGCGCTGAAACAGGCGCGCGCCGAGGGCTTCAGCTGCTTCGACTACGTGGCCCGTGCAGAAGAGGCCTTCAGCAACATACGGCGCTGGCATGAGCAGGGCCGGATCACCAGCCGGACCCATCTGCTCAAAGGGCTCGGGCAGGCGCCCGCGGCGCTGGCCGGCATATTCGCAGGCAGCAACATCGGCAAGACCGTCATCGAGGTATCACCCCCACCCGTGGAGAACGCAGCATGACCACCCCGCCACCTGATGACGCCAGGCAGATCGAGGCCCTGTTCCAACGCTACATCGAGGCCTGGAACGCGAAGGACTTCGCCTGCATCGCCAATGAGGTCTATCGTCCGCCGGTCTACGTGTTCGAGGCGGAAACCACCAGCACGCTGCCGACGCCCGATGCCATCGTGACCCTGCTGTCCGGGCTGCGTGCCGAGCTCGACAAGGCAGGCTTCACCCACTCCGAACTCGCGCACGTCTCGCATTGCGATCTCGGCGGCGGCCTCATGTTCGCCAGCTTCCACTACCGCCGCTTCAACGCGCGCGACCCTGCCGCGGGAAAGGAGGTACTCTCCTCCGCCTACATCGCGCGCCGCCACCCCGACGGCTGGCGCCTCGTCGCCCACGTGTTCCAGGCGCAGCCGGGGGAGTTGCGGTGCCTGCCGACGTGAATGATCCGCCGATCACTCCCCAAGGCATCTGGCCGGTGAGCGACTGATGATGCCAGCTGGCATGACTCGTCTTCTCTCAGCTCACCGTCGCCGCCACCGCAGCCGCCTCGCCGAGGCGGCGGGGCCGCTCGACGAAGTAGCCCTGGATGAAATCCACACCGAGTTCACGCAGCGCGTCGAAGTCGGCCTGTGATTCAACCTGCTCGGCCACCACCTTGAGGCCGATGGTCCTGGCGAGCTGGGTGATGGCGGCCACCACCTGCCGGTTGATGCCGTCGGCGCGCAGGTCGCGGGTATAGGCACCATCGATCTTCAGGTAGTCGATGTCCAGGCCGCGCAGGCTGGCGAGCGCGCCCACGCCGCTGCCGAAATCATCCAGCCCGAACTGGCAACCCATGCCGTGCAGGACGCTGGCGAAGCGCTCGGCGCGCTCGGGATCGGCCATGAGGACCGTCTCGGTCACCTCGAAACAGACCTGCGCGGGCGACACCTGGCTCTGGTCCAGGCACTCCACCACGAACTCGAGGAAATCCTCCTCGCTGAGGCTCTGCGCCGACAGGTTGATGGTGCAGCTCCGGTTTTCCGGCACACGGATCACGCCCTGGCCGAGTGCCGCCAGGGTCGTGCGCACGACCCAGCGGTCCAGGCCACCGACCAGGTGGTAGCGTTCCGCCGCCGGCAGGAACTCCCGCGGCGGCACCAGCCGGCCCGCCTCGTCGGCGAGGCGCAGGAAGACCTCCAGGGCGGGGCCCCGTCCCGACCGGCTGCCCACCGCGAGGATCGGCTGCACGCAGAGGTCCAGGCGGTTGTCCTTGAGTGCCGCCTGCAGCTGGCGCAACCAGTAGATCTCGCCACGCTGCCGGGCGGCCACCTCGTCGCGGGCCGAATAGACGTGCACCTGGCCACGTCCCTCCTGCTTGGCCACGTAGCAGGCGGAGTCCGCCGCGCTGAGGACGTCCTCGATGGAGGCACTGTCGCGGCCGATCTCCACCAGCCCGATGCTCACCCCGATCTGGAACACCCGGTCACGCCACACGAAGCGGTAGTCGCGCACGGCAGCACAGACGTCATCGGCGATCTGCCGTGCCTTCTCGAGCGGGCAGCCGAGCAGCAGCACGCCGAACTCGTCGCCGCCCAGGCGCGCCACCGCGTCGGATTCGCGGACCTTCTCGCGGATGAGCGCGGCCACGGCCCGCAGCAGGCTGTCGCCGGCAATATGGCCGCAGGTATCGTTCACCGGCTTGAAGCGGTCGAGGTCGAGATAGCAGAGCACGTGGGTGACGTCCTGCTCGCGCACCGCCTGCAGCGCCTCTTCCAGGCGCCGCTCGAATTCACGGCGGTTGATCAGGCCCGTCAGCGCATCGTGGGTGGCCTGGTAGCTCATGCGCTTGGTGAGGCCGCGGATCTCCGAGACGTCGTGCATGATCACCACCGCGCCGGCAATCGCCTCCCCCGGTCCCTTGATGGGCGAGGCCGTCAGCTCGACGGAAAGCTCCCTGCCACCCGCCGTGGACAGCAACATGGCACGCCGGCCCATGTTGACGCGGCGGCGGTCGCTGAGGCAGCGCTGGATGGGGTCGCCGAGGTCGCGCCGGTCGGCCTCGTCCACCAGCCTGGCGACGTCCGGCAGCCGCCGGCCGATGGCATTCTCCCGGGCCACGCCAGTCAGCTTCTCGGCCGCGGCATTCATGTAGTCGATGAGCCCTTCGGCATCGGCGGTGACCACGCCCTCGCCGATGGACTCCAGGGTGATCTGTGCCTGCTGCCGGCCCCGGCCGAGGCTGGCCTCGACGTTCTTGCGGTAGCTGATGTCGCGCGCGATGCTGAGGATGGCGCGCTGGCCGCGGTAGTCGATGACCCCCGCCGTGACCTCGGCCCAGAGCTCGGCTTCCTCGCCACCGGCGAGTTGCACCTCCACGGGCCCGGGCAGGCTCTCCCCGGCGAGGCGCCGGGTCACGCCGCTGCGTGTCATGGCGCGGTAGGCCGGGCGCACGAGATCGGTGACCGGGCGGCCGACGAGTTGTTCGGCTGGCAGGCCCAGCAGGGCGGCGGCGGCCCGGTTGGCGAAGATGACGTCCTCGCGGTGCACGACCACGACATCCGGCATGGTGTTGGCGAGGTCGGCAAACAGCGCCTCGCGCTCGCGCAGCTGCCGCTCACGGCTGTCCAGCACCGCGAACAGCCGGTTGATGGCCTCGCCTAGCCCGGCGAGCTCCGGAAAATCACGTGCATAGTCGGCACGCTGGCCGGGGGACGGGGCCCCGGCCGCCTCCCGCACATCCCTTTGCAGCGCGGCCAGCCGCGCCGCCTGCCGGCGGCCGGCAAGCCAGAATACGGCCGCCATGCCGGCCAGGCCGAGGCAACCGGCCACCAGCGGACCGACCAGCCACAATATGGTCATCTCAGCCACCGGCGCAGTCCGTAGCCGTTGTCCGGCCTCGTCATGATGTGGGTGTCGCCGAACGTGCTGTCCGGCCGTGGTTTTTCCACAGCATAGCCCATGCCCCTCACCCGGCACGGGTGGTTTTCACCATAATCGGGGTCGCTCCACGCCTTGTCTGGCACCGGCAAACTCCTTACCCTTGCGGCCGTCCGTGCGGCCCAGCACGATCGCCGGCCTGATCCATGACAGCCATGACGAACGAAGCAGCCCGCCAGCAGATGGTCACCCAGCAGGTGCGCGCCTGGTCGGTGCTGGACCCGGGCGTCCTGCAGGTCATGAGCGAGGTACCGCGCGAGCGCTTCGTGCCGGCGGCCTACCGCAAGCTGGCCTTTGCCGATACGGCCGTGCCCCTTCCGGATGGCCAGCACATGCTCACCCCGCAGGTCGAGGGCCGCATCCTGCAGGCACTGGCGGTCACCCCGGCGGACCGGGTGCTCGAGATCGGCACCGGCAGCGGCTTCCTTGCCGCCTGCCTCGCCCGCCTCGGCGCGCAGGTGACGAGCCTGGAGATCCGCCCTGCACTGGCCGAGGCGGCACGCCGCGTCCTGCACGAGACCGGCACCGCCAATTGCGAAGTGCTCACCCGGGATGCCTTCGAGTGGCAGCCCGCCGGCCCGTTCGACTGCATCGCGGTCAGCGGCTCGCTGCCGCTGCCGGACACGCGCTTTCGCGAGTGGCTGGCGCCCGGCGGGCGCCTGTTCGTCGTCGTCGGCCAGCCCCCCGCCATGGAGGCCTGGCTGCTGAGGCGTGAGGCGCAGGGCGGGTGGCAGAGCCAATCGCTGTTCGAGACCAGCCTGCCGCCGCTCGACAACGCGCCGCAGCCCGAGAACTTCGTGTTCTGAAACCGCGCGGTCCCTGCCCGGCAGGCCGGTTCCCCGCCTGTCGTTACAAAACGTTACAGTATGGGACTCGGAGCAGGGCGGGGATTGCTTTAGGCTGTGTCGCGGGCCGGGCCACCCACCCGCCTCCCGGCAGGGCGCGTCCCGCCGGATAAACCACGCGGAAGAATGCAAATGGCACTCAGAACCACCTGTCTCGGCATTGGCGCCCTCCTCCTCGCCGCCCAGCTCGCGAGGGCCGACACCCTCTGGGACATCTACCAGCTGGCGCGCCAGAATGACCCGCAGCTGCGGGAGGCGGAAGCCACGCGGATGGCCACCCGCGAGGCCAGGCCGCAGGCGCTGGGCGCCCTGCTGCCGCAGATCTCCGCCACCGGCAGCCTCGCCAAGAACGCCTCCCAGAGCACCCGCAGCGGGCTGTCCTTCGGCTCGATCTTCTCCACGAGCACGTCGCACACCCGCAATGATGAAACCGACTGGGGCCTGCAGCTGCGCCAGACGCTGTTCCGCTGGGACCAGTGGGTGCGCCTGCGCCAGGCCGACAAGCAGCTCGTACAGGCTGACCTCAACTATCGGGTCGCGGAACTCGACCTGTACACCCGCGTGGCGGATGCCTACTTCAACGTGCTCGCCGCCGAGGACACCCTGGCAGCCAATGTCGCGGCACGCGAGGCCATCGGCCGGCAGCTCGAGCAGGCCCAGAAGCGCTTCGAGGTGGGCCTGATCGCCATCACCGACGTGCAGGAGGCCCAGGCCGGCTATGACCAGTCGGTCGCCAGCGAAATCGTTGCCAAGCGCCAGCTGGCCAACAGCAAGGAAGTGCTGCGCGAGATCGTCGGGGACTACCCGGGCGAACTGGCCAAGCCGGTGGCGGACCTCCCGCTGATCTCCCCCGAACCGGCGGACGAGAACCAGTGGGTGGAGATGGCCCTGCAGCAGAACTTCGGCCTCCAGGCCGCCCAGCTCGATGCGGACATCGCGCGGGACAACATCAACATCGCCCGCTCGGGGCACCTGCCGACGGTGGATCTGGTCGCCAGCCGCAACAACATCGACCAGGATGGCAAGACCAACGGCCGGTTCGGCACCACGCCAACGATCGGGCCGACCGCCACGGACCAGACCAACGACAGCATCTCCCTGCAGGCCACCCTGCCGATCTTCAGCGGCGGCGCCACCAGTTCCAAGGTGCAGCAGGCGGTCTACCAGCACCGGGCCTCCAAGGAGCGCCTGGAGCGCACGGCACGCCAGACCGAGCGCTCGACCCGGGACGCCTACCAGGCCGTCATCACCGACATCTCGCGCGTGAAGGCACTGGCGCAGGCGCTGAAGTCGGCCGAGACGGCCCTGCAGGCCACGGAAGCCGGCTTCGAGGTCGGCACCCGCACGACCGTGGACGTGCTCGAGTCCCGCCGCCAGCTGTACCAGGCCCAGACCAATTTCGCCCGCAGCCGCTACGACTACATCGTCGATGTGCTCAAACTCAAGGAGGCCGCAGGCACCCTGGGTGACGAAGACGTGCAGCACGCGAACAGCTGGCTCGGCTCCAGTCCTGCCGCGGGCGAGCCCGCCCTCCCGGTCCGGCCAGAGTAACCCTCAGCCCTGATCCACCAGCGGTACCGCCAGCGGCTCCACCAGCGCCAGCAGGCGGTTCACCGCACCACGGTTGCTGGCCAGCGCATCGAGCCCCTCCCGACCCCGCCTGGCCCGCTCGGCGGGGTCGGCCAGCAACCCCAGCACCTGGGCTGCGATCTCCGCGGCATCGCGCGCCACGCTCGTGGCGCCACGCTCGACCAGCAGGCCGGCGATATCGGGCGCATTGAAGTTGCAGGGTCCGGTGACGGAGGGCAGGCCGAGGGCCGCCGGTTCCAGCAGGTTGTGGCCGCCCACCGTGACCAGGCTGCCGCCGACAAAGGCCACGTCGGCCGCGGCGTAGAGCATGGTCAGCTCACCCATGCTGTCGCCCAGGAAGACCTGGGTATCCGCCTTGCAGGGCACCCCACTGCTGCGGGCCACGGTACCGAGGCCTGAGCGCTCCAGCAGGGCTGCAACGGCGGCAAAGCGTTCCGGGTGCCGCGGCACCAGGATCAGCAGGGCCGAGGGATCTGCGCGCAGCACCACCCGATGCGCCTCGATGAGTATCTCCTCCTCGCCCTGGTGCGTGCTGGCGGCAATCCACACCGGCCGGCCCGGCGCCTGCCTGGCACGGAACTCCCGCCCGCGCGCAGCCACGTCGGGCGCCAGCTCATAGTCGAACTTGATGTTGCCGGTCACGTGGGTGCGCGCCGGGTTGGCGCCCAGGGTGAGGAAGCGCCCGGCATCAGCGGCGCTCTGGGCACCGATGACGATGCCGTGCGCCAGGGTATCGCGGATGAGACCGAACAGGATCCGGTAGCGACGCAGTGACTTGACCGAGACCCTGGCGCTGGCCAGCACCAGCGGCACACGGCGGCGGCCGCACTCGTGGAAGAGGTTTGGCCAGATCTCGGTCTCCAGCACCACCACCAGTCCGGGGCGCACCCAGTCGAAGAAGCGGCGCACCGGTCCCGGGGCATCGTAGGGCACATAGCAGTGGATCACCGAACTGCCGAACAGGTCCCGCGCGCGTTCGGATCCCGTGGGTGTCATGGTCGTGACGACAACCGGGGTCGCCGGGTGCCGCTCGCGCAGCGCGCGCAGCAGTGGCGCGGCAGCCGTCACTTCGCCCACCGAGACGGCATGAATCCAGATGCTCGGCACGGGCAGGCGCCGGAAGCCGAAGCCGAACCGCTCGGCGATGCGCCGGCGATAGCCCGGCTGGCGCAGGCTGCGCCAGAGCAGGTGGCCGACGAAGACCGGTGCCGCCAGCCAGGACAACAGGACGTAGAGGAACCGCACGGTGCCGGTTAGCGCCGCGCGCGGATGGCGTCCAGCATCCGCGTCGTCGAGCGGCCTTCGCGGAACGGCAGAACTTCAACACGTCCACCGCTGGCGATGACCGCCGGGGCGCCGGCGATGTCCTCCGGCCGGTAGTCGCCACCCTTGACCAGCACGTCGGGCAACAGCTCGCCGATCAGCGCGGCGGGCGTGTCCTCGCCGAAGGGCACGACCCAGTCCACCGCGGCCAGGGCCGCCAGCACGGCCATGCGGTCGGCCAGCGGGTTGATCGGGCGCCCGGTTCCCTTGAGGCGGCGCACGGAGTCATCGTCGTTGACGGCCACCAGCAGGCGGTCGCCACGGGCCTTGGCCTCCTCCAGGTAGCCGACGTGGCCGGCGTGCAGGATGTCGAAGACCCCATTGGTCATGACGATGCGCTCGCCGCGGGAGCGCGCCTCGGACACCACGCGGCCGATGTCCCCCCGGCCGACGATGCTGCGGCCACCGAGGCCGTGCTCGTGCAGTTCCTGGCGCAGTTCGACCGGCGTCACCGCGGCGACGCCGATCTTGCGCACGACGATCCCCGCGGCCACGTTGGCGAGCGCCGCCGCATCCGTCAGCGTCATGCCGGCGCCGATGCCCGCCGCCAGCGCAGCGATGACGGTGTCGCCGGCGCCGGTGACGTCGAACACCTCACGGGCGCGGGCCGGCAGGAAGGCCGATCCGCCGCTGCCACTCACCACCAGCAGGCCGCGCTCGCCCAGTGTCACCACCAGCGCCTCGAGTTCGAGATCGGCACGCATCCGCCGGGCGCGCGCTTCGAGGTCCGCATCCGGACCAGTGGTGCCGGCCACGGCCTCGAACTCGGCAAGGTTGGGCGTGAGCAGTGTGGCGCCCCGGTAACGCGCGAAGTCGGTGCCCTTCGGATCCACCAGCACCGGCACCCGCGCAGCGCGGGCCGCGGCCACCAGGCCAGCCACCTCGAGCAGGCTGCCCTTGCCGTAGTCCGACAGGATGCACACGGAGGCGGTGCCCGCCACGCGGGACACGCGTTCCAGCAGCAGCCGCGCCTCCGCGGAACCAAAGGCGTCCTCGGTGTCGAGGCGGATGAGCTGCTGGTTGCGGCTCAGCACACGCAGCTTGGTGATGGTGGGCCGCGCGGGGGATTCGACGAGGTCCAGCACGATGCCGCGCTCGCCGAGCACCTGGCGCAGCGTGGCACCGCCCGCGTCCCGGCCGACGACGCCGGCGAGCGTGGTGCAGGCGCCGAGGCTGGCGAGATTGACCGCGACGTTGGCGGCGCCGCCGGGCCGCGCCTGTGACTGGGTGACCCTGACGACCGGCACCGGCGCCTCCGGCGAGATCCGCGAGGTGGGCCCGAACCAGTACTGGTCGAGCATGACGTCACCGGCGACCAGGGCCTTGACGCTGGAGAAGTCGGGGACGGTGAGGCTCATGGGTTGCCGTGGCTGCAGGTCATGAGCGTAGTCTACAGGCGGATGCACCCGGCGCGGCGCCCGCCCTTGCGACGGGACCAGGCGATCCCGGGATGGCGGCGGCCCTTGCGGCAGGGCCCTCCGGAGTCGCTCCTCGTTATTCGCTTTGTCCGGAGGGCCCTGCCTCCGGGCCGCTCACCGACAGCAGCAAACCGAAGGAATGAACGGGCTTGAACGGTGCCGGGGAGGCCTCCGAACCAGGCGAATAACGAGGAGCGACTTCGGAGGCCTCCCCGGCACCGCCACCGCGGCGCCTCACCCGCACTTCGAGTCGCCGCAGGCGAGGCAGGTCAGGCAGCCGTCCATCATCACCACGGCGGTGGTGTTGCAGACCTTGCAGAGCTGGGCACCGTCCGGGTAGTGGCCCTTGGAGAAGGCATCCTGCTGGCGGTTGCGCTCCTCGTACTCCTTGCGCTTCATCTCGACCAGGCGCTTCTGCTGCTCATCCAGCGAGTCGGCAGGCAGCAGGCCGATGGCCTTGAGGTGCTTCTCGACGATGTGGCCAAGCTCGGCGATGATCGAGGGCATGAACTTGCCGCCCGGCTGCCAGTAGCCGCCACGCGGGTCGAACACCGCCTTGAGCTCGTCGACCATGAAGGTCACGTCGCCACCCTTGCGGAACACCGCGGACATCAGCCGGGTGAGGGCCACGATCCACTGGTAGTGGTCGAGGTTCTTCGAGTTGATGAATATCTCGAAGGGCCGCCGCTGCTCGTGCTCGGTGCCCTGGTTGAGGATGATGTCGTTGATGGTCACGTACATGGCGTGGTCGGAGACCGGCGTCTTCACCTTGTAGGTGGAACCGAGGAGCATCTCGGGGCGCTCGAGCTTCTCGTGCATGCGCACGACCTTGCCGTCGACGCTGATGTCACGCACGACCGGCTTCTCGGCCCTGGCCTCCGCGCCCTTGCCGTCGGCACCCTCGACCCGGTAACCGACGATCTTCTTGTCGATGCTGATCTTCGCCATGGCTGACTCTCCGTTGTCTGGCACGGCAGTTCCTCAGAACTTGCCGTAATAGCCCTCCTTGAGGGCATCGAACAGGTTGGCTGCGCTGTGCAGCTCGCCGTCGTACTCGACCTCCTGGTCCCCCCGCAGCGTGACCTCGCTGCCGTCCTCCAGCACGAAGGTGTACTGGGTGTTCTTGAGGTCCTTCTCCTTCACAAGGACGCCCTGGAAGGCCTCCGGGTTGAACCGGAAGGTGGTGCAGCCCTTCAGGCCCTTCTCGTAGGCGTACAGGTAGATGTCCTTGAACTTCTCGTAGGGGAAGTCGGTGGGCACGTTGGCGGTCTTGGAGATGGAGGAGTCCACCCACTTCTGCGCGGCGGCCTGGATGTCCACATGTTCCTTCGGGGTGACTTCCTCGGCGGCGACGAAGTAGTCCGGCAACTGCTCCTCGACCCGCGTGGCGCCGGGCATGGCAGCCGGGTTGACCAGCTGGCGGTAGGCCAGCAGCTCGAAGGAGAACACGTCCACCTTTTCCTTGGTCTTGCGGCCCTCGCGGATGACGTTGCGGAAGTAGTGGTGGGCGAAGCTCGGCTCGATGCCGTTGCTGGCGTTGTTGGCCAGCGACAGCGAAATCGTGCCGGTCGGGGCAATGGAACTGTGGTGGGTGAAGCGCGCCCCGGTTTCCTCCAGTTCGCGCACCAGCTCGGGGCTCAGCTGGGCCAGCCGCTGCATGTAGCGGCTGTAGCGGGCATGCAGCACCCGGCCGGGTATCCGGTCGCCGGCCTTCCAGCCGTCGGCCGCCATCTCGGAGCGCTTGCGCAGCATCCCCTGCGTGACGGTGAACTCCTCGAGCATGATCGGCGCCGGCCCCTTCTCGCGGGCCAGCTCCAGCGCGGTCTCCCAGCCCGCCACGGCCATTTCCCGCGAGACATCCTCGGTGAACTGCACCGACTGCGGCGAGCCATAGCGCAGGCGCAGCATGGCCATGGCGGAACCGAGGCCCAGGAAGCCCATGCCATGCCGGCGCTTGCGCCGGATCTCCTCGCGCTGCCTGCCGAGCGGCAGGCCGTTGATCTCCACGACGTTGTCCAGCATGCGGGTGAACACGCACACCACGCGGCGGAACTCGTCCCAGTCGAAGCGGGCCGACTCCGTGAAGGGGTCGAGCACGAACTTGGTCAGGTTCACCGATCCCAGCAGGCAGGATCCGTAGGGTGGCAGCGGCTGCTCGCCGCAGGGGTTGGTGGCGCGGATGGTCTCGTCGAACCAGTTGTTGTTCATCTCGTTGACGCGGTCGATGAGCACGAACCCCGGCTCGGCGAAGTCGTAGGTCGACGCCATGATGAGGTCCCACACGCGCTGGGCCGGCAGGTGCTTGTACACGCGGCAGGCCACCTCGCCCCGGTCGTTGGTGACATAGCCTTCGGTGACCGGCCAGTCGCGCCAGACGACCTGGTCCGCATCGTTGAGGTCGACGCCCTCCAGCTCCGCCTGCTTCGCATCCAGCGGGAACACCAGCGGCCAGGGCTGGTTGGCCTTGACCGCCCGGATGAAATCATCGGTGACCAGCAGCGAGAGGTTGAACTGGCGCAGGCGCCCGTTCTCGCGCTTGGCGCGCACGAAATCCAGGACATCGGGATGCCCGACGTCGAAGGTGCCCATCTGCGCGCCACGCCGGCCACCGGCGGAGGACACCGTGAAGCACATCTTGTCGTAGATATCCATGAACGACATGGGACCGGAGGTGTACGCACCGGCGCCGCTGACATAGGCCCCGCGCGGGCGCAGCGTGGAGAACTCGTAACCGATGCCGCAACCCGCCTTGAGGGTCAGCCCGGCCTCGTGGACCTTCTCCAGGATGGTGTGCATGGAGTCGGCGATGGTGCCTGACACCGTGCAGTTGATGGTGGAGGTGGCGGGCTTGTGCTCGCGTGCCCCCGCATTGGAGACGATGCGCCCGGCCGGGATGGCGCCCCGGCGCAGGGCCCAGAGGAAGGACTCGAACCAGCGCTCCCGCCCCTCTTCCGGTTCCACCTCGGCCAGCGCCCGGGCGATGCGCTTGTAGGTGTCGTCCATGGTCTCGTCGATGACCTCGCCGGTCTTCGACTTGAGCCGGTACTTCTTGTCCCAGATGTCGATGGACGCCTCCTGGAAGGAGACGCCCGGTGCCCTGGCGCGATCGATTTGGACAGCGGTTTTCATCGCGATTCCATACCCCCTGAAAAACCCCGGCGGTCGACACCGCCCCGGGCATGCGTCTGGATCCCCCGGCTGGCCCCGGCACCGCGCTCCGGCGACTCCCCCGGGAGCCGGCGCCAGGCGCTGACCGCGGAAAGGACCACCGGAAGCGGCGGCACAAGATGTTGTGCCAGCTGAAACGTAGGTTATGTCTGCTCCGGGGACCTGTCAAGCATTCCAGCCCATGAAGGCATATCATTTTATTGTTTAAAAACATGATGTTATAGACATGCTCCAGACTGGACAAAAATGCAGCAACACGGGTTCTGCAACTCCCTGTCCCGATTGGAAAACACAACATCTTGTGGTTGCCATACCCAGGCGATCCCCACCCGTTCCACAGCTTTTCCACCGTGCCCGGCTGCGACAAAAGCACTTATGATGCGCGCTCGCCAACCCGCGGCTGCACACCTGCCCCAAGGACCCTAGCGCGATGACCAAGAAGCTGATGACGGCAATCCTCCTCACGGCGGGTCTGGCCCTGTCCCAGGGCGCCGCAGCCGCCCTGCCGGCGGTGGTGGGCGACCAGAGCATGCCGACGCTGGCTCCGCTGGTGAAGCAGGTGTCTCCGGCCGTGGTCAGCATCGCCACCCGCGGCACGGTCAATGCGCCGCCCAATCCGCTGATGGACGACCCCGTGTTCCGCCGCTTCTTCGGTGTCCCGCCCCAGCAGCAACAGCAGCGCCGGCGCGAGGTCCGCAGCGCCGGCTCCGGCGTCATCGTCGATGCGAAGAACGGCTATGTGCTGACGAACCACCACGTCATCGAGAACGCCGACGAGATCGAGGTGATACTCGAGGACAACCGCAACCTGAAGGCCACCGTCGTCGGCTCCGACGACGGCACCGACATCGCGGTGCTGAAGCTCAAGGATCCTGGCCGGCTCACGCAGATCGCGCTCGGCAACTCCGACCAGGTCCAGGTGGGTGACTTCGTGGTCGCCATCGGCAACCCCTTCGGCCTGCAGCACACCGTGACCTCGGGCATCGTCAGCGCACTCGGGCGCAGCGGCATCAGCCCGGATGGCTATGAGGACTTCATCCAGACAGACGCCTCGATCAACCCGGGCAATTCGGGTGGCGCGCTCATCAACCTGCGCGGCGAACTGATCGGCATCAATTCGGCGATCTTCTCCAACAGCGGCGGCAACATCGGCATCGGCTTCGCCATCCCGGTGAACATCGCCAAGTCCATCATGGCGCAGATCCTGCAGCACGGTAAGGTGCGGCGCGGGCTGCTCGGCGTCAGCATCAGCGATTTCAGCGCCGACACCGCCAAGGCCTACGGCGTGGAGGCGCACGAAGGTGCCCTGGTGCAGGAAGTCGCCCAGGGCTCGGCCGCCGAGAAGGCTGGCGTGCAGGTCGGCGACGTGATCGTGGCCGTGGACGGCGAACCGGTGCGCAGCGCCTCCAGCCTGCGCGCCACCATCGGCGTCAAGCGCAGCGGCGACAAGGTGCAGCTCGACCTGATCCGTGAGGGCAAGAAGCGCTCCGTGACCGCCCAGCTGGATGAACGCGAAGCCGCCGACAAGGTGGCTGCCACGGACATCCACCCCGGCCTGGCCGGCGCGGAACTCGCCAACTACACCGGGGAAGGCGGCGGGTTCAACGGGCCTGCGGTGCAGGTGGTCGCGGTAGAGCCAGACAGTCCGGCCGGTGCCCGCGGACTGCGGCAGAACGACCTCATCATCGCCGTCAACCGCGTGCGGGTACGCTCGGTGAAGGAACTGCAGGCGGCTGCCAGCCAGCAGACCCTGCTGATCCTCTCGGTCCGGCGCGGCTCCCGGGACCTGCTGCTGCAGGTTCGCTGAGAACGGCGCGACAGGCGGGCCCGGGCGCGCGCAGGCTCGTCCGGCCGACCAGGCCGAGCACCTCGGCCCGGTCGGCGGCCCCCAGCCGGCCGAGCCGGGCGGCGCGCCGGTAGAACGCCGGCCAATCGCCACCCTCGCTTTCCAGGATCACGCGCAGCGTGCCGACATGGCGGTCGTAGGCCGCCAGTGCTCCCAGCCGTGCGTTGTTGATGGGCCCGGCGAACCAGCCATCGAAATAGGGCGGACCGGCCCATCCGGCGCGCAGTACGGCATAGCCTGCGCGCAATTCACCGATGACAGCGGCCTTGGCGCTGCGCCGCGCCTCATCGGTTCCCGGGCCGGCGTAGATGGTGCGCAGCCGGCTGCGCGCCACCTCGAACAGGGCGCGCACCGCGCGTTCGCGCTCCAGTCCGCCAAGGAACCTGCACAACCCTGCCTGGTCGCCCCGCGCCGTCAGCCAGCGCACCAGCCCTTCCTGCTCCACCAGCGTCGCGAAGCTCTCGTTGAAGGCCGTATCGCCGGCGACGTACAACTGCTGGTGGGCCAGTTCATGGAAGAGCAGCCCGACCATGGCGTCAGGCGGCAGGGCAACCACGCTGCTCAGGAGCGGATCGCGCAGGTAGCCCAGCGTCGAGTAGGCCGCGGCAGGGCCGACGAACACATCCTCGCCTGCCGCAGCCAGCCCGGCGGCAAACACCCGTGCGCGGGCCGCATCGAAATAGCCGCGATAGGCCGCGCAACCCGCCACCGGGAAGCACCAGGTGCGCAGATCGAGGGAGAACTCCGGGGCGGCAAACACGTTCCAGACCGGGTATTGCCGACCCAGGTCCGCGTACTGCCGGTAGCTGCCGTTGTCGGGCAGGGCAAGCCCGGCATGGGCAAAGGCGAGCGCCTGCCCCGCCAGGGCGAGCCTGGCACGCAGCGCGGCAGGTGCGGCTGCATCCGCCTGCACCTCGGCCACGGGCCGGCGTGCGCGCAGGATGGCCAGCTGCCCGGCAGCCGCCTGCACCATGTACGCGGGATGGCAGGCCGCCTGCAGCAGCGCTGCAGCGACAATGAATACACGCCTTGCCCAGCCGTGGCGACCCATGCAGCCACGAGGATATCGCTAGAATGCCGCCATGCAGACTTATCTCGTGGGCGGGGCCGTCCGCGACCGGCTGCTCGGCCTGCCCGTCGGTGAGCGTGACTGGGTCGTGGTGGGCGCGACGCCGGCGGACATGGAATCGCGGGGCTACCGGCGCGTCGGCGCGAGCTTCCCGGTCTACCTGCACCCGGATACCGGCGAAGAGCACGCGCTCGCGCGCACCGAGCGCAAGACCGGCCCGGGATACCGGGGCTTTGCCATCGACGCCGACCCCGGCGTGAGCCTCGAGGATGACCTGCGCCGGCGCGACCTCACCGTCAATGCCATGGCCGAGGACCCATCCGGACGGATCATCGATCCCTGGGGCGGACAGGCGGATCTCGCCGCGCGGCGGCTGCGGCACGTCTCCGACGCCTTCCGCGAAGACCCGGTGCGCATCCTGCGGGTGGCCCGTTTCGCGGCCCGCTTCGCGCCGCTTGGCTTCCAGGTCGCGCCGGAAACCCTGCAGCTCATGCGCGAGATGGTCGCCGCCGGCGAGGCCGGCGCCCTGGTACCCGAGCGCATCTGGCAGGAAACCGCAACCGCGCTCGCCAGCGCGCGGCCCGATGTGTTCATCGCGGTGCTGCGCGACTGTGGCGCACTGGCGGTGATCTTCCCCGAGGTGGACGCGCTCTGGGGCGTGCCCCAGCGCAGCGACTGGCACCCCGAGGTCGACACCGGCGCCCACCTGCTGCTGGCACTGGCGCAGAGCGCGCGCCTCTCCCCCCGCGCCGAGGTGCGCTTCGCCGTGCTGGTGCACGACCTCGGCAAGGGCACGACAGCCCGCGAGCACTGGCCACGCCATCATGGTCACGAAGAACGCGGTGCCGCGCTGGTCGAAACGCTGTGCCGGCGCATCGGCGTGCCCAACCGCTTCCGTGACCTCGGCCGTGCCGTGGCCCGCTTCCACGGCCTGTGCCACCGCGTGCAGGAACTGCGCCCGGGCACGATCCTGATGCTGCTCGAGGGGGTGGGCGCGTTGCGCCACGTCGAACGCCTCGATGATTTCCTCGCGGCCTGCGAGGCGGACGCCCGCGGACGCAAGGGCCGGGAACACGAGCCCTACCCGCAGGCGGCACTGTTGCGCCAATGCCTGGCGGCCACGCAGGGCGTGAATGCGGCGGCACTCGCGGCGACCGGCCTCGGCGGCGCAGCATTGGGCGCAGCGCTGCGCGAGGCACGGATCCGGGCCATTGCCGCCTGCAGGGGCGCCTGAGCCGGGCGGGCTTCCGCGACCTGCTTACAGGCTGTGGCGCAGGTCGCGGAAGCCGAATCCGCCCGGCGCCAGGGCGCCGCGCGACAGTGCCATCACCTTGAAGCGCTCGCCCATCTCCCCCGGCAGCAGGAGGGTCCTGGCCTGTTGCGCCAGGCGCGGCGGCAGGGGATGGCCGGCACCAGCGAGTTCCTGCCCGAGCCCGGCATCGAGCAGGAAGTGCGCCTGCGTGGCGTAGCCCGCCACGGCAAGCCCGCCCGCCACGGCAGCTTCGGCCACCGCGGTGAAGTCCACCCAGGCAGTGATGTCCTGGAGGCCCGGGTGGCGGAACGGGTCGTCGTGGGCGCGGTGCCGGTAATGGCAGGTCAGCGTGCCCTGCACGCGCTGCGGGTGGTAGTACTCGCGGCGGGTCATGCCGTAGTCGCAGAGCACCAGGGCGCCTTCGCCCAGCGTGGCCGACAGCGCGGCGATCCACGCCGGCAGGCGACGGCTGATCTCGCTCGTATAGCCCTCTGCGAAAGCGCTGGCGCCATCGGGCAGGCGGCTGGCGACGGCGGCAGCCAGTCCAGGGTCGGCCGGGCGTGCAGCCCAGGCAAATCCGCCGGAGCGGGCACCCACGCCCAGTGCCTGCACCGCCCCGTCGCGGATCGTGAAGCGGCTCACCGGCAGCGCATCGGCCACCTCGTTGGCAATGACGACACCGCGGAACGCTTCGCCCGGCAAGGCCTCCAGCCACTCCAGCGCGGGCCACTGCGGCCCGGCCTGCGCGCCGAGCAGGGCACGCTGGCGCTCGCCCAGGTCGGCGCTGACCTCGAGCATGCGGTAACGGCGCGGCAGCGCGCCCAGGCGTGCCAGTGCCGGGATCAGCCCGGCAGCCAGCGCCCCGCTGCCGCCACCGAGTTCGAGGATGTCCGCTCCGGGCAGGGCCTGCAGCACGGGGGCGATGGCCCGCGCCAGGCAGCGGGCGAACAGCGGGGAGATCTCCGGTGCCGTGACGAAATCGCCCGCCGCGCCGAGCTTGGTCGCCCCGGCGCTGTAGTAGCCAAGCCCGGGCGCGTAGAGCGCGAGGTCCATGTAGTCGGCGAAGTCGATCCAGCCGCCCGCCGCGCTGATCCGCTCGTGGATCAGCGCGGCGAGGTGCGCGCTGTGCGCGCGCGCCCCGGCCGTGGGCTCGGGCAGGTCGAATGGTGTTTGCATGCTGGTGTAATCTTAAGGCCTGCATCCCCGCCCCATGCGCAACCCCGCCGACGACGAAACACATGACCAAGGCCACCACAACCCTCGATGGCAAATGGGCGCTGGTCACCGGTGCCGCGCGGCGCGTGGGCGCCAGCATCAGCCGCGCCCTGCACGAGGCAGGCGCGGGCGTGGCGATCCATTACCGCGGCCCGGCTGGCGAGGCGCAGGCGCTGGCAGCCGAACTCAACGCAAAGCGGCGTGAGTCAGCCTTCACCGTCCAGGCCGACCTGCTGGACTGCGGCCGGCTCGAGGCGATGGTGGCCGGGGTCGTCGGGCGCAGCGGGCGGCTGGATATCCTCGTCAACAACGCCTCGAGCTTCTACCCGACCCCGCTCGGCAGCATCACCGCCGCGCAGTGGGAAGACCTCATCGGCACCAACCTGCGCGCCCCGCTGTTCCTGTCCCAGGCCGCGCTGCCCCACCTGCGGGCAGGCGGCGGCGTCATCATCAACCTCATCGACATCCACGCCATCCGCCCGCTGCGCGACCACCCGGCGTACGGTGCCGCCAAGGCCGGCCTGGCCATGCTGACCCGCTCGCTGGCGCGCGACCTGGCCCCCGCGGTGCGGGTCAACGGCGTGGCACCCGGTGCGGTGCTCTGGCCCGATGACGGCCTCGCCGAAGGCACGCGCGATAGCATCGTTCGGCAGATCCCGCTGAAACGACCCGGGGCACCGGAGGACATCGCCGGCTGCGTGCTGTACCTGGTGCGCGATGCCGGCTACGTGACCGGCCAGATCATCGCCGTCGACGGCGGACGCAGCATCGGCTGGTAGGCGCGGGACCCGGCGCGGCGGGCACGGGGACAGGCGCGGATCAGGACAGCGACAGCGCCACGCGGTGCAGCGGGTGGCGTGCCTGGTCGAAGCGCTGCCAGAGGCTGGCGATGGTTTCGCCGGTGACCGGGTGGCGCAACCCGGGCGCGATCTCCGCGAGGGGGCCAAGGACGAAGCCGTACTCGGTGATGTCGCGGCGGGGAACCGGCGGCGAGGCGATGACCTGGTCACCGTACAACAGCAGGTCGAGATCCAGCGTCCGTGGCCCGAAGCGCTCGCCGCCGCGCACCCGCCCGGCCGCCGCGTGCAGTTCCTCCAGCTTCCTGACGATGTCCTGCGGCGTCTCGCGCGTGGCGAAACCCAGCACGAGGTTGAGGAAATCCTCGCCCACGAAACCCTCCGCGCGGCTGCGGTACACGGCCGACAGGGTCAGCGGGCCGAAGCACTCGCGCAGCCGGGCGATGGCCATGCGCAGGTGCGCCACGGGCTCCACGTTGCTGCCGGCACTGACATAGGCCATCACCGGCACCGCGGCGACCGACCCGCCCGCGCCGGCAACCGCAGTCACCTGCGGCCCCGCTCGATGCAGACGCCGACATCGCGCGAGTTGCGGATGGCAAAGGGCTTGTGCACGGCCACCCTCACCCAGGGCACGGCGAACTCGCCGATGATGACCCCGGCGATGCGCTCGGCCAGGGTCTCGATCAACTGGAAGCGCGATTCCCCGACGAAGGCGCGCACGCGGTTGGCCACCGCCTTGTAATCCAGGGTGGCCTCAAGCTGGTCCTCGGCAGCGGCGCGGGAGATGTCCACGGCCATCTCCAGATCGATGCTGATCTCCTGCGGCATGCGCCGCTCCCACTCCCAGACGCCGACGATGGCGCGCACGCGCAGGTCCTTGAGGAAGATGGTGTCGGTCATGACAGGGCCGCGAGGGACTCCCGGGGTTGCTGCAATTCTTCGAGGTCCCAGCGGGCCCGGGCCTCGACCCGCGCCGGGACTGCTGCGCCCGGGCGCAGGCGCAGGCTCCCCGCCAGCGCGATCATGGCGCCGTTGTCGGTGCAGAATTCGTTGCGCGGATAATAGACGCTGGCGCCGCGTGCCGTCAGTTCGTCCATGAGCCGCAGGCGCAGGCGCCGGTTCGCACCCACCCCGCCGGCCACCACCAGCCGCTCCAGTCCCGTGGCCTCCAGCGCGCGGACGCACTTGCCCACCAGCGTGTCGACCACCGCCTCCTGGAAGGAGTTGGCGAGATCCACGCGCACGGACTCGGCCAGGACGCCGTGCTGCGCCAGTTCCCGTGCCTTGAGGGCCACCGCGGTCTTCAGGCCACTGAAGCTGAAGTCGAGGCCTGCGCGGTTCAGCATCGGCCGCGGGAAGGCGTGGCGGTCGGGCCGGCCCTCGCCGGCCAGCCGGGCGAGGGCCGGCCCGCCCGGATAGGGCAGGCCCAGCATCTTCGCGGTCTTGTCGAAGGCCTCGCCCGCCGCATCATCGAGGGTCTGGCCGAGGATGCGGTAGCGGCCGAGGCCCGCCACCTCCACCAGCAGCGTGTGCCCGCCGGAAACCAGCAGGGCGATGAAGGGGAATTCCGGCCGGTCGGCCTCCAGGAGGGGGGCCAGCAGGTGTGCCTCCATGTGGTGGACCGGGATGGCCGGCAGGCCCCAGGCGGTGGCCAGGCCCACCGCCAGCGTGGCTCCGACCAGCAGGGCACCGATCAGCCCGGGTCCGGCCGTATACGCCACCCCGGCCAGCTGCGGCCCCGCCATGCCGGCCGCCGCCAGGCATCCGTCGACCATCGGCAGGAGCTTGCGGATGTGGTCCCGCGAAGCCAGCTCCGGAACCACGCCCCCGAAGGGTGCATGGGTGGCGATCTGGCTGTGGATCAGGTGGGCCAGCAGGCCCCGGCGGGGGTCATAGACGGCGACCGCGGTCTCGTCACAGCTGGTCTCGATGCCGAGGATGGTCATGGTCGGTCGCACCCGGACACTTTGCAATTGGGCCTCGAATCGCTATATTGTGCGGCTTCAACCGGCCGCGCGCCGGTTTTTTCACCTGAGCAAACGGCCGGGGGCCACGAACTTGCCGAGCGTACGCGTCCGAGACAACGAGCACTTCGATGCCGCCCTGCGGCGCTTCAAGCGCGCCTGCGAGAAGGCCGGCGTCCTGACCGAACTGCGCCGGCGCGAGTTCTACGAGAAGCCCACCCAGGAGCGCAAGCGCAAGCGGGCCGCTGCCATCAAGCGCCAGCTCAAGCGCAGCTTCCGCGACAGCAACCGCCGCCGGCGCCTGTACTGACCACACCGGGCTGCGGCGGAGCCAGCGCACCACTCCGGTCATGTCGCTCAAGGTCCGGATCAACGAAGACATGAAGGCCGCCCTGCGTGGCGGCCAAAAGCTGCGGCTCGGCACCATCCGCATGCTCATGGCGGCCATCAAGCAGCGCGAGGTCGACGACCGGCGCGAGATGGCCGATACCGACGTCCTGCAGATCGTCGAGAAGCTCATCAAGCAACGCCGCGAGGCCGCGAGCCAGTACGCCAGCGCCGGGCGCGCCGACCTCGAGGCGAAGGAAGCCGAGGAAGCCGGCATCCTCGCGGCCTACCTGCCGGCACAACTGGGCGAAGCCGAGATCCGCAGCCTGATCGAGGACACCCTGGCCAGCACCGGCGCCACCAGCGCCAGGGACATGGGCAGGGTCATGAACGCCCTGCGCCCCAGGGTGCAGGGTCGCGCCGACATGAGCCTGGTCAGCAACCTGGTCAAGGCCCGCCTCGCCGGCTGATACGCCCGGCGGGCGCCAGCCGCGCCCGTGGACGCCCGCCCGGGCCTGACCGTATTCTCCAGCCGCCCCACCGCGGGGCCCGCAGTTCCAGGAACGATGACAGGGCGCATCCCACAGCACTTCATCGACGACCTGATGCAGCGCGCCGACATCGTCGAGATCATCGGTGCGCGCATCCCGTTGAAGAAGGCAGGCCGCGACTACAAGGCCTGCTGCCCCTTCCATGGCGAGAAGACCCCCTCCTTCACCGTCAGCCCGGCCAAGGGCTTCTACCACTGCTTCGGCTGCGGTGCCCACGGCACGGCGCTCGGCTTCCTCATGGAGTACGACCGCCTGGACTTCGTCACGGCCGTGGAGGAACTCGCCGCGCGCCTCGGCGTGGAGGTACCGCGGGAAGCCAGCTTGCAGCAGGGTCCGGAACTGGGGCCGCTCTACGCCGTGCTGGGACGGGCAGCGGACTTCTTCGAGAAATCCCTGCGCCAGCATCCGGTGGCCGTCGACTACCTGCGCGGGCGCGGGCTCGATGGCGAAACGGCGCGGGCCTTTCGCATCGGCTACGCACCACCGGCCTGGGACAGCCTGCTGAAGGAACTTGGCGATGGCGCAGAGGGCCACCAGCCCCTGCTGGCGGCCGGGCTCATCATCGCCCGCGAGGGCGGCAGCGGCCATTACGACCGCTTCCGTGACCGGATCATGTTCCCGATCCGCGACAGCCGTGGCCGTGTGGCCGGCTTTGGCGGCCGCGTGCTCGGTGCAGGCGAGCCGAAGTACCTCAACTCGCCCGAGACGGCAGTCTTCCACAAGGGACAGGAACTCTACGGCCTGTACGAGGCCCGGCAGGCCAATCGCCAGCTCGCCCGGCTGCTGGTGGTCGAGGGCTACATGGACGCCGTCTCCCTGGCGCAGCACGGCATCCGCAACGTGGTGGCGACCCTCGGCACGTCAACCACCGGCGAGCACCTGCGACGCCTGTTCCGCGTGGTGCCGGAGGTTGCCTTCTGCTTCGACGGCGACCGCGCCGGCCGCGCTGCCGCCTGGCGCGCCCTGCAGGCAACGCTGCCCGAGCTGCGCGAGGGCCGGCAGGTGCGCTTCCTGTTCCTGCCGGAAGGCGAGGATCCCGATTCGCTGGTCCGCCGGGAAGGCGCCGAAGCCTTCGGCGTGCGGATCAGCGGGGCGACCACACTCTCGGACTACCTGCTGGACGAATTGCGCCGCCAGGCCGGCGCGGACTCGCTGGATGGCCGGGCACGGCTGGCGGAACTGGCGCGGCCGCTCCTCGACCTCCTGCCGGCGGGCGTCTATCGCGAACTGCTGAGCGACCGACTGGCGCAGGAGGTGGGCCTTCCACGGGAACGCCTGTCGATCGCGCTGGGGGGCACATCGCCCCGGGAGGTGCAGCCGTCCCCGCCATCCCGCCCGCCAGCGCCCCCCCGCCGGGACGGGCGGGCCTCCCTCGTCGGGCAGGCGATTGCCCTCGTGCTGGCCCATCCCCGGATAGCGGCCGGTGTCGACTGCCCGCCCGGGCTGGCCACGGCCCGGGTCAAGGGAGCGGCACTGCTGGCGGAATTGCTGCAGATCGTCCGGGGCCAGCCGGAACTGAACACCGGTGCCCTCCTGGAGCGCTTCCGGGACCGGCCCGAGGGGCAGCACCTGTCGGCCTTGCTGGCCATGCCCAACCCGGTCGGGGAGGCCGGGGCACAGGCCGAGATTGCCGGCAGCCTGGGGCGGATCCTCGCCCTCGACCGGGAGGAAAGGCTGGCAACCCTGGTCGCCAGGGCCGCCACCGGCAGCATGACGCCCGAGGAAAAGGCCGAGTTCCGCCAGCTGCAGCGCGAACAGTCGGGCCGGAATTAAGTCAAGCTCCCGGTGCCGCTGCCGATAACCCGGGAGCCCCCGCGGCCGGCCTGCGGGAAGCAGCAGCCGCCCGGGCATTGTCTATGGATGGGCGCCGGGCGCCCCCATATAATGCGCAGTTCACGTGCTCGAGCCGAGGTACAACGGTGGATGACCTGACCGACAACACCACGACTGCGGAACAGCAGTCCCAGCTCAAGCTCCTCATCGCCCGCGGCAAGGAGCAGGGTTACCTCACCTATGCCGAGGTGAACGACCACCTGCCCAACGATATCGTCGATCCCGAGCAGATCGAAGACATCGTCAACATGATCAACGACATGGGGATCACGGTCTACGAGAAGGTCCCCGACGCGGATGCCATCCTGCTCTCCGACGTGCCGGTCACCAGCGACGAGGAAGCCGCCGAGGAGGCCGCTGCGGCGCTCGCCACCGTGGACAGCGAATTCGGCCGCACCACCGACCCCGTGCGCATGTACATGCGCGAGATGGGCACCGTCGAACTGCTGACCCGGGAGGGCGAGATCCGCATCGCCAAGCGCATCGAGGAAGGCCTCGACCAGGTCAGGCACTCGGTGGCGTTCTTCCCGCCCTCGGTGGATCTCATTGCAAAGACCTATGAATCCGTGAAGACCGGCGAGGCGCGCCTGCAGGACGTGCTGACCGGCTTCGTCGACCCGAACCAGCCCGAGGAGATCCTCCCGGCGGCGGCACGCGAGCCGGCGGCCGATGAGGATGTCGATGCCGACGAGGAAGGCGGTGGCACCACGGCGGAGGAACTCGGTCCCGACCCGGTGGAGGCCGACAAGCGCCTGAAGGCCATCTTCCGGCACCAGAAGAAGGTGCTGGCCACGATGGAGGCCCAGGGCGCCTCGCACAAGACCGCGCTGAAGGCCCGCGAGAAGCTCGCTGCCGAAGTCCTGGAGCTCAAGCTGGCGCCCAAGCTCTTCGACACGCTGTGCAACAACATGCGCGACACCGTGGAGGCCATCCGCAACCAGGAACGGCGGATCATGCACCTGTCCGTCCGCGAGGCCGGCATGCCGCGCAAGGACTTCCTGGCCACCTTCCCGCAGAACGAAACCGCCGCCAGCTGGGTGGACAAGCACATCCGCGCGAAGCGCAAGCACTCCTCGGCGCTGGCCCGGCTCAGGGACGAGATCGTGCGCTGCCAGAAGAAGCTGCAGGCCATCGAGGTGGAGTGCCACCTGAACATCTCCGAGATCAAGGAGATCAACCGGCAGATGTCCATCGGCGAAGCCAAGGCCCGGCGCGCCAAGAAGGAGATGGTGGAGGCCAATCTGCGCCTGGTGATCTCCATCGCCAAGAAGTACACCAACCGCGGCCTGCAGTTCCTCGACCTGATCCAGGAAGGCAACATCGGCCTGATGAAGGCGGTCGACAAGTTCGAATACCGCCGCGGCTACAAGTTCTCGACCTACGCGACCTGGTGGATCCGCCAGGCCATCACCCGCTCCATCGCCGACCAGGCCCGCACCATCCGCATCCCGGTGCACATGATCGAGACCATCAACAAGCTCAACCGCATCTCGCGCCAGATGATCCAGGAGATGGGCCGCGAGCCGACGCCGGACGAACTGGCGGTGCGCATGGAAATGCCGGAGGACAAGGTGCGCAAGGTCCTCAAGATCGCCAAGGAGCCGATCTCGATGGAGACCCCGATCGGCGACGACGAGGATTCGCACCTGGGGGATTTCATCGAGGACACGACCATCTCCTCGCCGCTGGACTCGGCGACCTCGGAAGGCCTCAAGGAAGCCACGCACAACGTGCTGGCGGGCCTCACCCCGCGCGAGGCAAAGGTCCTGCGCATGCGCTTTGGCATCGACATGAACACCGACCACACCCTCGAGGAGGTCGGCAAGCAGTTCGATGTCACCCGCGAGCGCATCCGGCAGATCGAGGCGAAGGCCTTGCGCAAGCTGCGCCACCCCTCGCGCAGCGACCAGCTGCGCAGCTTCCTGCTGGAAGACTGAGCGTGCGGCCGGGCTTCCCCTGCGGGAAGCCCCGTCAGGGGACCGCCTGCTCCGGGAACAGATCGCTCAGCAGCACGGCCTGGCCGCTGGCCTGCACGATGCGGCAGTGCGTGCGTCGCAGCAGGCGCGGCTCCGCCGCTCCGCAGGAGTGGGCGATCACCGCGACCTCCTTCTCCATGCCCAGCGCGTAACGCGCCACCCGCTCGGCCTTGTCCGTCACCACCAGGCCGCGCTGCAGGGTCCGGTTGTGCGTGGTGATGCCCGTCGGGCAGGTGTTCTTGTTGCACTTCATCGCCTGGATGCAGCCGAGCGCGAACATGAAGCCGCGGGCCGAGTTGACGAAGTCCGCACCGGTGCACAGCGCCCAGGCCACGCCCACCGGGTTGATGAGCTTGCCGCTGGCGATGATCCTGATGCGCTCACGCAGGCCGTGTTCGCACAGCACGTCCACCACCCGCGGCAGGCTCTCGCGCAGGGGCAGTCCGACGTTGTCCAGCAGCGTCATGGGTGCGGCGCCGGTGCCCCCGTCACCCGAGTCCACGGTGATGAAGTCCGGGGCGCTGTCGATGCCGCGGCGGTGGATCTCCTCGCACAGCTCGCCGAGCCAGTCATAGCTGCCGAACACCGTCTTGAAGCCCGTTGGCCGTCCGCTCAGGTCGCGCACGCGGGCGATGAAGTCGAGCAGGCTGCCGGCATCACGGATTTCCAGGTGCCGGTTCGGGCTGATGGAATCCTGCCCCCGCGGGATGCCGCGGATGCGCGCCACCTCCCCGGTGACCTTGGCGGCGGGCAGGATGCCGCCCTTGCCGGGCTTGGCGCCCTGGCTCAGCTTCACCTCGATCAGCTTCACCTGCTCATGGCCCGCCAGTTCCCGCAGCCGGGCCTCGTTCAGGCGGCCGTCGGCATCGCGCACGCCGTACTTGGCCGTGCCCATCTGGAAGACGATGTCGGCACCACCCTCGAGGTGGTGGGGTGACAGCCCGCCCTCCCCCGTGTTGAGCCAGCAACCCGCCTTTCTTGCGCCGCGCGAGAGGGCCAGCACCGCGGGCCGGGAGATGGCACCGTAGCTCATGCCGGAGATGTTGAAGAACCGGCTGGTGACATAGGGCCGGCGGCTGTGGGGCCCGATGGTCACCGCGGATGTGGGCCGGGTTTCCTCGTCCAGGATGGGATAGGGGCAGTTGACGAAGATGGCCGTCCCCGGTGCACGCAGGTCGCGGGTGGAGCCGAAGGGGACCGTGTTTTCCTCCCCCTTGGCAGCGCGGTACACCCAGGCGCGTTCCGCACGGTTGAAGGGCATCTCCTCGCGGTCCATCGCGAAGAAATACTGTCGCAGGAACTCGCCGATGTTCTCGAAGACGTAGCGGAAGCGGCCGATGACCGGGTAATTGCGCCGTATCGCATGCCGGGTCTGCGTCTTGTCGATGACGTAGATGACGAGGACGGCCAGGGCACCGATGCCGATGGCCGCCACGAACGCATAGGCAAACAGCCCGAGGATTTCGCTTATCACGCTCATCAGCCCAGTCCCCTTCGCCGACCACCCGTACAAGCCGCGCGCCACCAGCTCCGGCGGCCCGCCGGAGCCGCATCGGCCCTGTTTACCACGCCCATCCCCGGTTTCACCATCGCGCCGTCAGCGCTCCCGGCGCAAGGTGACTTCCAGCGGGTAGTGGTCGGAACCGACCGCCGGGCCACGATCCACGCCAACCACCTCCAGCGCGGGATCCGCCAGGCAGTGATCGATGGGAATCTGCAGCAGTGGCAGCCAGGTGGGCCAGGTGCCCAGGAACCCGGCTCTCTGTCGCGCATCACGCAGCCCCGTGCGTGCCAGCAGCGTGCGGAAATAGGGCGAGAATGGCGTGAGGTTCATGTCGCCGACCAGCAGGCGCGGCAACGCCGGCGCCGCCCGTGATGGCCCGAGGACCTGCGCCAGTTCGGCAAGCTGCTGGTTGCGCTGGGCCGCGTGCACGGCCGACGTCGGCGAGGACAGGTGCACAGCCACCAGTTCGAGCTCCCTGCCCGGCAACCCGAGGATCGCCCGGACGTTCACGGTCCCGGGCACGCCGAGGTTCAGGGCCCTGGCATCGCGCAGGGGATAACGCGAGAAGATGCCGAGGCCCCAGGGCCCGTAACGGTCACGGGACACCTGGAATGGATAGCTTGCTATCACGGTGTCCAGTTCATGCGCCCAGGCCGGCGTCAGCTCCGAGAGCACCAGCACGTCGGGATCACGCCCGCGCAGGTAGTCGCGCACCGTGCCGTAGGCCTGGTTGCGGTAATAGAGATTGAGCGCGACCAGCTGCGGTGGCCCACCCGCCGTCATGCCCGTTGGCCGCTGGCCGGGGAACAGATACGGGGCCGCGCACCAGGCATTGAACATCGCCAGCCCGGCAGCCAGCAGCGCGGGCGGCAAGCGGCGCAGGCCCGCAAAACCCGCCACCAGCAGCAGGGCCACGCCGACGTACTGGATCCGGAAGTGCGTCGCCAGCTCGGCCAGCCAGGAGAAGCTGCCGAACTGCGCCAGGACGGTGGCCAGCAGCAGCCCACACAGCGCCAGCCAGGAGAGCGCCGGGAAGATGCGCCGGATCAACACGCCATTCACCACAGCACCGGCCTCGCAGCTGATGATGCCGCAACGCGCGTGCATGAGTGCCCGCATGCCGCCACAGGTCTCACCGGCGACCCGTGCGCCGCCAGGCGCGCAACGTCAGCCTCCGCCACGCCCGGCGCACCACGCGGGCAGCCTGCTCCGGCCAGGTCGGCCGGTGGTACCGCCGGTCCACCGGATCCATCGCCAGCTCCTGGCGCTGGTACTTGAGCTTGACCCAGGCATTGAGGTCCATGCGCCGCACCTGCCTGAACAGCCAGCGGCGCAAGGGACCCGCGCCCGGTGGCGCCGATACCGCGGTGCCGAAATCGATGAGGACGGGCCGGCCACCGGGACCCACCAGGATGTTGTCCTTGCGCTTGAGGTCGCCATGGGCGACGCCGGCACGATGCAGCGCGTGGATCAGGTCGAGCAGCTCGGCGAAGAACCGCGGGCGATCCCCCGGCGGCTGGCCGGGTTCGCGCAGGGAGGGGCCGGGCACGTAATCGAGCACCAGCTCCTCGCCATTGCGCAGTCCCCGGCAGGCAGGCACCCCCGCCACGCCGGACAGCAGCTGGTAGATCCCGTATTCGCGGCGGAGCATGGCACGACGGACCGCGCGCGCGAGACCGCGGCCGATGGCACGCTTGATGATCACCGGACCGGCAGCCGTCTCGACCCGGTATACGGCACCCTGGTAGCCCTGCCCGAGCAGCGTGACGGCACCGGTGGGTGGCCAAGCACCCGGACCGGATGGCCCCACCCCGTCAGGTTCGCGGTCGGCCATCACCAGCCCGCGCTCAGAGCCGCCAATAGATCCAGGCCAGCCAGACCACCGAATAGACCACCACCAGCGGCTCGGCATTGCGGCTCATGCTGGTGCGCAGTGACCACTGCCCGCCCCGCTGCGGCAGCAGGCGCGAGGGCAGCACGGCTGGCGTGGCACGCTGCCATGCCTCGCAGCGCTCACCGAAGATGCGCCGCAGTTTGCGGTCCTCGTACTCGATGGCAGTCGGATAGTAGAACCACCAGAACAGCACCGACACCAGGGCGGCCCACCATTGCCCGGACGCCAGGGTGAAGCCGGCGAGCATCAGCAGGTTGCCGGTATACAGCGGATGGCGGACCAGCGAATAGGGGCCGACAGTGGCCAGCTCCTGGTTCTTCATGATGTAGCCGGAGGCATAGAGGCGGACCAGCATGCCCGCCACGGCCAGCACGGCGCCCGGCACCAGCAGCGCCGGCCGCGGCGCGCTCAGCAGCGCATAGAGCGGCATCAGCAGCAAGCCGATCCACTGCCGTGCGGCTTCGTGATAGCGCAACTCGCGGATGAAACCTGCAGGGCCCGCCTGCGGCGGCAAATCCCTGGTTCTCGAACCCATGTCAACCCAGCTCGCAGCGCCCGGCTGCAGGCCGGACAGTACCAGAACCGCCGTGGTCCGGTCACCTGCAGCGGCCCGCGCGCCGGCAGACGGGCCGCTGCTAGAATCTGCCCGCTCGCCACGGCGATAGGCCAGCGTGGCAAGCAGCATGGTCGGGGGCCTGTAGCTCAGTTGGTCAGAGCGGCGGACTCATAATCCGTTGGTCCCAGGTTCAAGTCCTGGCAGGCCCATGTCCATGCGGTCTCGCGAAGCCTCCGGGAAATCCATTCCGGGCCCGCGCTCCTCCCGACCGGGCCCGCTAGCCGCTTTCAGTCGACACCGTGGAATCACCGGTGCGCAGGGCGTTGAGGTAGGAGCGGCTGACGGGCACGCGCAGATCGTTCTGCAGGCACAGGAAGTGGCCGTGCCCCTCGCTGTAGCGCCGGGTGATGGCCGAGCGGCGCACCCAGAACGAGCGGTGCACCTGGAGTCCGTCGATGCTGGCCAGGTCATGCACGGCGTCGCGGAACCGGTGATGCACGAGCGTATCGCCCTTCGCGGTATAGACCCGGACATAGTGATCCTCCGCCTTGAGGGCGAGGATCTCGCCATCGAGGTGTGCGGGCAGGCGGGCGCGCAGCACCGCCTCCACCGACAGCCCCCCCGGGGCGGAGGTGGCCCCCGGGAGCAACTCGCGGGAGGGCGCTGCCAGTGTCCGGCTGACGATCCACACCGTGACGGTCCAGTACAGGATTCCGGGCAGGGTGTTGGCGATCAACTGCGGCAGGTAGTCCAGCGCCGGCCAGGGCAACGGCGGACCTGCGCCCCTGGCGCCGGGCGGCAGGAGCGACAGGCCGAAGTGCCGGTAACGGGCGATCGGCCAGTAGAAGACGACCAGGCCGACCACCGCACCGGCCAGGGCGAGCAGCCACTGGGGCCAGCGACGATGCCGACTGGCCACATGGACCAGCAGGGTACCGAAGGTCGCCGCAGCCCATACCGCGTATACCAGGCCAGTCCAGTACAGCGTCGAGGCGACCCGCGACAGCTGCGAACCGAAGTCCACACGGTTCCAGCCGAGGACCACACTGGCCAGCAGCGGCGCCACGACGAACAGGGCCACCCTGCCGGCCGGGGTGGTCAGGCCCTCCCGCCAGGGTCCGAACCAGGGTCCGAACCAGGGCCTGCGGTGCCGTCCCGCCCCCGGATCAGGCTCCTGCGGGCTGGAGGATTCCCCGGGAATCATGCCGAAAATCCACGAACGCGAGTGTCAGTCACGAAAAAACCGCGCTGGTCACGAAATTGTTGTTGCCATCCTGCCAGTGCCCACTAGGATACGGCAGCTTTTTTCGCGCACCAAACGACAAAGAGGAGCGAAACCATGGGTTGGGTCAGGGGATTGGCCATTGGGGCCTTGGGGTTCGGCAGTGCCGTTGCATCGGCACAACAAACAGGGGCGCCACCGTCGGATGGTCTCGTCATCGAAGAGATCGTCGTCACCGCGCGCAAGCACGAAGAAAACCTGCAGACGGTACCCGTGGCCATCACGGCCTTCACCGCCGCCGATATCGAGGCGGCCGGCATCCGCGACCTGCGTGACATCGCCACCCTCACCCCGGGCCTGGTCTTCGACACCATGGTGGGCGAATACCTGGCCATCCCGACCATCCGCGGCCTGACGCAGAACGACCTCTTCGGCGACGTCAACAACGTCGAGATCTTCCTCGATGGCGTCAACGTCTCCGGCCGCGCGGGCCTCAACTTCAACATGCTCGACGTCGAGCGGGTCGAGGTCGTCAAGGGTCCGCAAAGCGCGCTCTACGGACGCAACAGCTTCGCCGGCGCCATCAACTTCGTGACCCGGCGCGCCCCCGCGGATTTCGAGGGCAAGTTCACGCTCACCGGCGGCAACGACGACACCCAGCGCGCCGGCGTGAGCATCGGCGGCCCCCTCACCGACACGCTGCGCGGGCGGCTGGCGGTCGGTTACGACAAGTTCGGCGGCAGCTACCACAACTACGCCGCACCCGACGTGGACCTCGGCGGCCACGAATACCGCACCTATTCAGCCGGCCTCGACTGGTCGCCCACCGAGAACCTCGACCTGCGGCTGAACACCTACGTCTCGGACGACGACATCGGCCCCGCCGCAGTGACTTACACCCCGAACAACTGCTTGCTCGCCACCGCACCGCCGAATGCCGGCCAGAACCTGGCCTATTGCGGCGAGTTGCCCGATGCCGATGCCGTGAAATCCAGGCTGGCCTCCGATCCGCGCGCCACGGGCGAGTCCCGCAAGGTCTTCCGCACCAGCCTGCAGGTCGACTGGCGCACCAGCATCGGCCAGCTGACCTCGCTCACCGGCTACAACACCCTGCGCCACGATGCGCTGTCGGATGCCTCGCGCCTCGTCGGCCCGCTCTCCTGGGCCTACAACGCCACATCCTCGCCGCCCCCCAGGATCTTCACCTCGAAGCTCTTCCGCGGCGACATCGACGACGTGGACGAGTTCAGCCAGGAACTGCGCCTGAGCGGCGGCGAGGACAGCCGGCTGCGCTGGACGGCAGGCCTGTATTACTACACCCAGGAGTACAAGGGCGGCCTGAATGCCGGCGCCCTCTCCACCCTGCCGGGGGATTTCGTCAGCTTCCCCGGCTCCCCGTCGGTCAACACCATGATGAGCAAGTGGTTCGTCACCAATGGCGTGCCGATGTTCTCCCGGTTCGAGCGCGACACCGACTCCTACGCCGTGTTCGGCGCACTCGAGTTCGATTTCACCGACGAGCTGCGCGGCCGGGTCGAAGCCCGCGAGACCTACGAGGAGAAGTGGCAGCGCTCGCCCGCCAACATGGGCAACGTCATCGCCAACCCGCGCGAGTTCAACGACGACTGGAGCTTCTTCACCCCGCGCTTCACGCTCGACTACCGCACGCCGGTGGGCGTGTTCGTCTACGCATCCGCTGCCAGGGGCGTCAAGGCGGGCGGCTTCAACGAGAACGCCGTGGTTGCCGACGAGGAGAGCTTCAGTCCGGAAAAGAACTGGACCTATGAAGTGGGTACCAAGGGCAACCTCCTCGACGGTCGCCTGAGCTTCGATGCCGCCGTGTTCTACGTCGACTGGACCGACATGCAGCTGCCGGCCCTTGCGTCCGGCACCTCGCCGATCCCGCAGACGGTGACGCTCAACGTCGGCAGCGCAACCTCCCGGGGCATCGAACTGGCCCTGCGCTTCGTGCTCGCGCGCGGCCTCACCGCAAGCCTCGGCTATGCCTACACCGATTCCGAGTTCGATCATGCGAAGAGCCGCAGCCTCGTCACCCAGCTGGCACCGCTGTTCGCGGCCTCGGGTGGCGACATCTCCGGCTTCGACCTGCCGCGGGTCTCCCCGCGGCAGTGGAACATCGGCCTCGACTACCGCCGGCCGGCCTTCGGGGACTTCGAGTTCTTTGGCCGCGCGGACTACTCGCAGAAGTCCAGCCAGCATGCGATGACGGACGGGCTGACCACCATCGGCTCGCTCGAGCGGCTGAACGCGCGTGTCGGACTCGAGTCCCAGCAGTGGCGCTTCGAGCTCTGGGGTGACAACCTCACCGACGACGACACCGCGACCAGCGCCTTCCGTGACACCTGGCTCAACAACTGGGTCGATGGCAGGTCGGCTGGCAACCTGAACCGGACCTCCACCTCCTACCCGCGGCTGCGGACCTACGGGGTGACCGCAACCTTCAAGTTCTGAGAGTCCTGACATGAAAACCCGGCTCCGCCACGGCTTGTTCACGCTCCTGTGCCTCGCCGTGGCGGGGCCGCTCCCCGCCGCCCCGACCGTCACCCAGGCGGTGCAGACGGCCGAAGGCCCGGTCACCGGGCTGCAGCAGGGCGGCATCGCCGCCTTCCGCGGCATTCCCTACGCCGCTGCACCGGCCGGCGAGTGGCGCTGGCGCCCCCCCCGGCCGGCACCGGTGCACGCCGGAACCCTGCCGGCAGACGCGTTTGGCACCGTCTGCCCGCAATCGCAACGGGCCTCGCCCTATCTAGCCGGGCTGCCCATGGGCGAGGACTGCCTCAACCTCAACATCTACACGCCCACCACGGCTCTTGCCGGTGGTGCAAAGCTGCCGGTGATGGTCTGGATCCACGGCGGCAGCTTCCGCTGGGGAGCGGGTTCCTGGCCCGGGGCCGAGCCGTTTGCACTGGCCTACAAGGACCTCGTCGTCGTCACCCTCAACTACCGGCTCGGTCGCCTCGGGCTGTTTGCCCACCCGGCGCTCTCCGCCGCGATGCCCGACGAGCCGGTCGCCAACTACGCGCTGATGGACCAGGTCGCGGCGCTGCGCTGGGTGCAGGCCAACATCGCCGCCTTCGGCGGTGACCCGGCCCGGGTCACGATCTTCGGCCAGTCGGCGGGCGGCATCTCCGTCACCACCCTGATGGCGGTACCCTCGGCACGCGGCCTGTTCAGCGGCGCCATCGCCCAGAGCGGCGCGGCACGCATCGAGGGCGACCGCGAACTGCGCGGCAAGCGTGGACCCTATGAATCGCTGGAGGACGACGGCCTGCGGATGGCCGCCAGCTTCAACATCGCGGATGACCCGGCAGCACCGGCAAGGCTGCGCGCACTCAGCGTGGCCGACCTCCTCGCCTACTCGGAAAAGGAGGTGCCGAATTCGATGAACCCGGTCGTCGACGGGCGCATCCTGCCGACCGACATCTCGCGCATCTTCCGCGCCGGTCGCCAGCAGCCGGTGCCCTTCCTGACCGGGACGACGAGCTACGAGGCCTCGCTGCTCGGCCCCTATCCCTTCAAGCTCGAGGCCCTGACGCTCGGCGTGGATCCCGCCGCGGTGCGCGCCCTGTATCCGGGACTCGACGAGGGCGCCATCGTCACGACCTGGTTCCAGGACTTCCTGTTCCGCGGTCCGGCGCGTTTCCTCGCCGGCGAGATGGCACGCGCCGGGCAGCCCGCCTGGCTGTACGACTTCGGCTACGTGGATGAAGCGCGCCGCGGGAGCGTTCCCGGCGCCGCCCACAGCGACGATGTCGCCTACGTGTTCGGTGACCTCGGTATGCGCCACCGCTGGCCAGGCACGACGGCGCCCACCGCGGCCGACCGGCAGATGGCGCGGGTCGTCACCGGCTACTGGGTGAACTTCGCGAAGACCCGCAATCCCAACGGGCCCGGCCTGCCACACTGGCCACGCCACACCCGGCAGGGTGACGAGCTGCTGGACCTCTCGGCAAGGATCAGCGTCCACAAACCCGTGCGCCAGGAGGCGCTGGGCTTCCTCGGCAAGCGCTACGAAGCCGCCCTCGCGGCCCCCTGACGCGGCCGGATTGCAGGCCCGCGGCGGTCCCGCCTGGCCCGCTACGGGCGCGGCCTGATCTGCCTGACGCGACGCGGCCGGATTGCAGGCCCGCGGCGGTCCCGCCGGACGGCGGCGCGATGGTCAGCGGACCAGGCGCCGGCGGATGAACCAGGTGGACGCCAGGTAGCCGGCTGCGGCATAGCCGAGCAGCACCACCAGGTGCAGCCCGGCATCGGCCGGGGCGGATCCGGCAACCAGCGGGCGCACCAGTCCCACGGCGTGCGACAGCGGCAGCAGCTGCACGAGGGCCTGGGCAAAGCCCGGCAGCGTCGTGACCGGGTAGAACACCCCGCTGAAGATGAACATGGGCGTGATGAGCAGGGTGACGTAGTAGTTGAAGAAGTCATAGGACGGGGCCAGTGCCGCCATGAGCATGGCGGGGCCGGCAAAGCACAGGCCGATGAGGAAGAACACGGGTACCGCGAGCACGGCCGCCGGACCCGCCACCGCCCCGAGCAGCGCCGCGACCACGAGGATCGGCAGGGTCACGATCACCGACTTGGTCGCGCACCAGAGCATCTCCCCGGCCACGATGTCGTCCACCGACAACGGGGTGGCGAGGATGGCGTCATAGGTCTGCTGGTGGGTCATGCGGGTGAACACCGAGTACATGCCCTCGAAGGACGCCGCATTCATCGCCGATGAGGCCAGCAGGCCCGAGGCGAGGAAGGCCAGGTAGGGCAGGCCACCCACCTCGCCGATGAAACGCCCGAGGCCGTAACCGAGCCCGAGCAGGTAGACGAAGGGCTCGCCGAAGGCGAGGAACAGACCCGCGACCATCAGCTTGCGCCACACCAGCAGGTTGCGCAGCCAGACGATGAAGGCCCCGCCCCGTGGCCGGGGCAGGATGGCAATCGGCGTGCTCGCGCCCACGGGAACCTCCACGCTCAGGCCTCGCGCAGTTCATGCCCGGTGATGCGCAGGAACACGTCTTCCAGCGTCGTCGGCCGGTGCCGGTGGCTGATGCCGGGAACCTGCCCCAGGCGCTCCAGCACGGGCGCGAGGCTGGCCGTGTAGCAATAGCCGGTCTCCCCGACCCGCTCGAGGCGCACGCCGGGCAGGCTGCCGAGCAGCCGCTGGAGGGTAGCCGCATCGCCCTGGATTTCCACCACGTAAGGCTCGACATGCGCCTCGACCAGCGCGCGGGGCGCGCCCTGCGCGATGATGCGCCCGCCATCCATGACGACCAGGTCATCGCAGAGCCGCTCGGCCTCGTCCATGTAGTGGGTGGTCAGCAGCAGGGTCTTGCCCGCATGGCCCAGCTGGCGCAGGCGGTTCCAGATCATGCGCCGCACCTGCGGATCGAGCCCCGTGGTCGGCTCGTCGAGGATGATCAGCTCGGGGTCATTGATCAGCGCGCGCGCGATGGTGAGCCGGCGCTTCATGCCGCCGGAGAGCGACTTGATCGGGTCATCCGCCCGATCCGCCAGCTCCATGAACTCCAGCAACTCCCGGACGCGCGGCGCCACCACGGCCCGGGGCAGCCGGAAGTAGCGCGCGTACATGCGCAGGTTCTCGGCGACGGTGAAGTCCGGGTCGGCATTGTCCGCCTGGGGCACCACTCCGGTGCGTGCACGGATCTCGCGGATGCTGCGCTCCACCGGCAGGCCGAACACGCTCAGCGTGCCGCTGCTGGGCGGCGACTGGCCGAGGATCATGCGCAGGGTGGTGGTCTTGCCGGCCCCGTTGGGGCCGAGGAAACCGAAGCAGCCTCCCTGCGGGACGTCCAGGTCGATGCCGCGCACCGCCAGCCTGCCGTCGAAGGCCTTGGTGAGTCCGCGCGCCACCACCACGGACCCGCCCGGCGCGACGCCCGCGACCGGCCCCTGCGGGTGCTCCAGTGCCCATTCCTGATCCTGCATCGGGTCGCAGTATACGCAGCCACGGGCCGTTGAATTCGACCTGGCTGCCCCCATCACTGGGCAAGGTCCGGCGGGAACGGCTCATGCCGTACGGCGGCAAACCATCCAGGAGGAACCGGGCGCAATGAACGACATCGAGCACAAGGCGGGCGGACAGACCGCGGGAGCATCCCCGGCCGGCGGCACGGGACAGGCGGGAGTGCCCGAGGACGTCCTGATCATCCTGCCGGTGCGCAACACGGTGGTCTTTCCCGGTGCGGTGGTGCCGCTGACCATCGGCCGGAAGATCTCGCTGGCCGCAGCCGAGGAAGCCAGCCGCAGCGGCCGGCGCATCGGCCTGGTCATGCAGCGCGATCCGACCATCGACGAGCCGGGCGCCGCCGACCTGCATCCCGTCGGCACCATCGCCCGCGTCATCCGCTACTTCACCGCCCGCGACGGCACCCAGCACGTGGTCTGCCAGGGCGAGCAGCGGTTCCGCACCCTCGACTACATCAGCGGCATGCCCTTCCTCGCCGCGCGTTTCGACCTCATGGCCGAGCACGCGCCGGGGAACACCGAACTCGAGGCACGCCTGCGCATCCTCAAGGACCGCGCGCTGGAGGCAATCAGCCTGCTGCCGCAGGCCATGCCCGAGCTCGCCGGCGTGGTCAACGGCATCGAATCGGCCGGCCAGCTCGCCGACCTGATCGCCGGCTTCCTCGACATCAAGCCGGGCGACAAGCAGGCGCTCCTCGAGACCCTCGACCTGCGCGCCCGCCTCGACAAGGTGACGGAGCACCTCAACCACCAGATCGAGGTGATGAAGCTCTCGCGCAAGCTCGAGGAACAGACCAAGGAGAAGATCGACGAGCGCCAGCGCGAGTTCTTCCTGCGCGAGCAGATGAAGGCCATCCGCAACGAACTCGGCGAGGGCGAGGACAGCGGCGAACTCGATGAGCTGCGCGAGGCCGTCGCCGCGGCAGGCATGCCCGAGGAGGCCGCACAGCAGGCCGCCAAGGAACTCAAGCGCCTGGAGCGGATGCCCGAGGAGTCCACCGAGCACTCCATGGTGCGCACCTATCTCGACTGGCTGATCGCCCTGCCCTGGGCGAAGCTCGATGCCGAGGCCATCGACATCGCCCGCGCGCGCGAGATCCTCGACGAGGACCACTTCGGCCTGCCGAAGGTCAAGCAGCGCATCCTCGAGTACCTGGCGGTGCGCAAGCTCAACCCCGGCGGACGCAGCCCGATCCTCTGCTTCGTCGGGCCGCCCGGCGTCGGCAAGACCTCGCTCGGGCAGAGCATCGCCCGGGCGCTGGGGCTGAAGTTCGTGCGCGCGAGCCTCGGCGGCGTGCACGACGAGGCCGAGATCCGCGGCCACCGGCGCACCTACATCGGCTCGCTGCCGGGCAACGTCATCCAGCAGCTGCGCAAGGCCGGCGTGCGCAACCCGGTGTTCATGCTCGACGAGATGGACAAGCTCGGCGCCAGTGCGCACGGCGATCCTTCCTCTGCCCTGCTCGAGGTGCTCGATCCCGAGCAGAACGCGACATTCAGGGACAACTACCTCGGCGTACCCTTCGACCTGAGCAAGGTGTTCTTCCTCGGCACGGCCAACATGCTCGATGCCATCCCCGGCCCCCTGCGTGACCGCATGGAGATCATCGAGCTGCCCGGCTACACCCAGGAGGAGAAGCTCGAGATCGCGCGCCGCTACCTGGTGAAGCGCCAGCGGGCAGCCAACGGCCTCGGCGACGCGCAGGCGCAGGTGGACGACGCGGCCCTGCGCCTCATCATCGGCCGCTACACGCGCGAGGCCGGGGTGCGCAACCTCGAGCGGGAGATCGGCGCCGTGCTGCGCAATGCCGCGGTGCGCATCACCGAAGGCAGGGCCGAAGCGGTGCATGTCGGTGCCGACAGCGTGGCCGAGGTGCTGGGTGCTCCGCGTTTCGAGCCGGAAGTGGCCCTGCGCACCGCCACGGCGGGCGTGGCCACCGGCCTCGCCTGGACGCCCGTCGGTGGCGACATCCTGTTCGTCGAGGCCACGGCCGTGCGCGGCAAGGGCGGGCTGATCCTCACCGGCCAGCTCGGCGACGTCATGAAGGAAAGCGCGCAGGCCGCGGTCACACTGGTCAAGGCACGCGCCGACAGCCTCGGACTCGGCGACTACCGCTTCGACGAGCACGACCTGCACATCCACGTCCCGGCAGGTGCCATCCCCAAGGATGGCCCGAGCGCCGGTGTGGCGCTGTTCACCGCCGTGGCATCGCTGCTGACCGACCGCAAGGTGCGCAGCGACGTGGCGATGACCGGCGAAATCAGCCTGCGCGGCCTGGTGCTGCCGGTGGGCGGCATCAAGGAAAAGGCGCTGGCCGCGCTGCGTGCCGGCATCCACACCGTGCTGCTGCCGGCGCGCAACCGCAAGGACCTGGAGGACATCCCCGAGAGTGCCCGGGCCGAACTCGAGTTCGTCTGGCTCGAGTCGGTGGATGACGTGCTCAGGTGCGCGCTGGAGTAGGCAGGTACCGCCCGGCAACGGGCCGGAGGCGGGAAAGGGGCGCGGCAGCGTCCCTGCCGCCGCGCGGGCCCGGGGGCAAACCCCCGGAGCCTGTGCGGGAAAGTAACCGCGCCGGCATCAGCCGGCTGTGATGACGCTCACAGGGCTTGAACCGGACCCGGCGTCAGCCGCCCGGTGCGGGAGCAGCGGCGCGGGTGGTGCGGTAGCCCCAGCGACCCGCGCGCCGTTCGTTCAGCTGGTTGACGATCTGCTCGGCGGCATGCTTCACGGCGGCAGAGGTGCCCTGCAGGTAACCGTTGATGGCATTGGCCCCCTGGCGGATCGTGTAGCGGTGCCAGTTCTTGCCGGCCGCCCCCGTAGGTGGCTCGGTCCGCTCGATGGACACCAGCCGGAAGGGCTCGGGCTGGGCGGCGGCCTTCGGGTCAGGCTGCTCGGCCGTCTTGGCGCTGTTCTTCTTTGCTCGTTCACTGGCCATGGGCAATGCCTCGGCGCGCCAGCCGGACGGCCGGACATGGGACGCGTGGATGGCGTCTGCCGGGGCGGCGACGCCGGAAATCGGGTGCGCGTAGCCTAGCACCGGCGAGCCGGGCAGGCAACCCGGGAATTCACCCAACTCGTTGTTTAGTAAAGCCGTAGTGGATCGGCTGGCGCAGCCGGCCACCCACCCTCCGCCTCAACGGGCCGCGGCCAGTGCCTGCTGCATGGCGCTCGCATCCGGGACGGCAAACGCTTCCAGCGCCGGATCCGCCAGGTCGACTGGCTGGCCGGTCGCAGCCTGTACGGCCCGCTCGATCGCCGCCGCATCGAGTCCGCCCGGATCCAGGACGACCGTGGCCGGCACATCGGCACCCGCCCGCTTCGATCCGCCCGGCAGGTAGATGCAGCCCGTCACGAAATCCACGCCGAAGGCCACGAGACCGGGCACGATGAAGACGATGAGGCCGGCGGCATCGAGTATCGCCACGCCGGGGTCGATCCGCCCCGAGGTCTGCCCCTTGCGCTCCGGATAGATCAACAGGCCACAGGAAGCGCTCTGCAGCGCGAGGATGCAAAGGGTCAGGATGGTGATCGTGCGACGCATGGGTCTCAACCTCCGGTTGTTTTGTCCGTTCCACCAAACAGGGCCGCCAGCTGATCGCGTGCGGCAGCCTCTGCGGCCGCCCCCGCCGCATCCCATGCACCGGGACGCGGCTTGAAGTAATCGCAGAAATTGGCCTGCTCTTTGTTCCTCACTTCTTCGGCATCGTCTTCCCGGCACTTGCGTTGGATGCGGGCGTCATAGGCACGGCACAGGCGGCAGACGTGGAGCTGGGCGCCACAGGCGGCGCACTCCTCCAGCCGGCGCAGCGGCAGCGACAGTGCCGCCAGCGAGGCCCCGCAGTGCCAGCAGACCAGATCGTGGCTCATCGTGCCGCCATTATAGCCGGCCGGCCCTTGCCGCCCAGCCGCCACCCCGGCAAAGGGCCCGCTTTCCCGGGCATCCGGCGACGACCGCCCGTATAATGCCGCGCTCTGTCCGCCGCCCCTGGCACCCGTTCCATGTCAGCCGCCAACCGCCTGCGCAACATCGCCATCATCGCCCATGTCGATCATGGCAAGACCACCCTCGTGGACCAGCTGCTCAAGCAGTCGAGCACGCTGGACGAGCGCTTCGTGCTCCCCGAGCGCGCCATGGACTCCAACGACCTGGAGCGCGAGCGCGGCATCACCATCCTCGCCAAGAACACCGCCATCCGCTGGCGCGACTGGCGCATCAACATCGTCGACACCCCGGGCCACGCCGATTTCGGCGGCGAGGTCGAGCGCGTGC
>JADYZO010000128.1 GCA_020853135.1 Gammaproteobacteria bacterium | reverse complement strand
TGGATCAGCGGCTTGTCGACGATGGGCAGCATCTCCTTGGGCATCGCCTTGGTGGCCGGCAGGAAGCGCGTGCCGCGTCCTGCCACCGGAAAGACGGCCGTGCGTACCGGCTTGGGCATGGGTGGGTATCCGTGCTGAATGACTGCCGCAGATGGTAGCGAAAACCACCCGCGAATTCCGCGGGCAGACACCCGTCCCGGCGGGCGCGGCGCCCGGTTGCACCGCGCCCGCCCCCACCCGCAGCAGCCTACCTGGGCGACTCGCGCAGCTGCAGGTTGCCCTTGTTCTTCTCGATCACGTGCGGCCCGATTCCCTTGACCTTGAGCAGTTCATCGGCCGAACGGAACTTGCCGTTCTTCTCCCGGTACTCGACGATCGCCTTGGCCCGTGCAAGGCCAATGCCCTTGAGTTCCCGGGCAAGGGTGGGCGCATCCGCGCTGTTGATGTCCACGGGGCCCGCCAGGGCCCCGATGGGCAGGAGCAGGGCCATGGCAATGATCAGCCAGTTTCGCATGTCAGTCTCCTCGGATGTCAGCAGGAAGGATCGCCCGTCACGCCGACGGGCACTGACAGCCTAGGAGCCCGGGCCTGCGGGTCCCACCCGCCTATCGCCCGTGAATGCCGGGAAAGGCGCGGGCGCGGCGCTGCGCGAACTACCTGTCCTCGGAGCCGAAGGCGAGGCGCACGCGCGGGCGCACCACATCCCAGGCCGCACAACCCGGGCATTGCCACTGCAGGCTGGCGCTGGCGTAGCCGCACTCCAGGCAGCGGTAGGTCTGGCCCGCCTTCGCCATGCCGCGCAGGGCACGGCGCACCCGCTCCAGGGTCGCGGCCTGCACCGCCGCCGGCGCACCTTCCAGGCGTTCGGTGTCCACCAGCGCCTGCAGCGTGGCATCGCCGCGGATGAAGTCCCGGAGGCAGGCGATCGCACGGGGCTCGTCGATGGCCGGATCCAGGATCGTGGCGAAGGCAACCGCGCGCGCCGCATGCGGATCCTGGGCCAGGAGGTCGGCGAGGAAGCGGGAGAAATCCGCCTCGCGACCACCCGCCTTGCATGCGGCCGACAGCCGTGGCAGCACGTCGACCAGCAGCGAGGGCTCATGCGCGGCGACGCGCCGGTAGCAGCGGATTGCCTGCTCGTGGTCCCCGGCATCCGCCGCGACGGCCGCCTTCAGCAGGGACACGCGCAGGCTGTCCGGGCGGGCCTGCTCCGCACGGTCGAGCCAGGCGCCGGCCCGCGGCAGGTCCCGCTCCTGGCGCGCCTGCTCGGCGAGTTCGCAGAAGTAGTGGGCGATGCGCCCGGACCGGGCGGCGGAGCGGTCCACCGCCTCCAGCTCGCGGTGCAGCTCGATGGCGCGCTCCCACTCGTGGGTCAGCTCGGCGAGGTGGATCAGCCGGTTCAGCGCCTCGGTGCCCTGGCGGCGCGAATCGCGCAGCTCCGCCAGCAGCGCCTCGGCCCGGTCAAACAGGCCCGCGCTGAGGTAGTCCTCGGCGAGGGCGAACTGCGCCTGCTCACGGCGCTCGCGGCGCAGGTTCGGCCGCTCGATCAGGTCGCGGTGCACGCGGATCGCCCGCTCCACCTCCCCGCGCCTGCGGAACAGCTGGCCCAGGGCAAAGTGGGTCTCGATGGTGTCCTCGTCGAGCTCGCCGGGGCCGGTGAAGGCCTCGAGCGCGCGGTCGGGCTGTTCCTTGAGGAGGAACTTCAGCCCGCGGATGTAATCGAGGCCGCTGCGCCCGGACTCCTCCTCGTCCAGCTGGCCCAGGCGTGCGAACACGTAGCCGAGCGCGGCAGCCACGAAGAGCAGGCCGGCGAAGAAGAATGCCGCCTCAGTCGGCATGGGGCGCCGGCTGGCTGCGCAGCACGTGGACCTCCGCCTCCGCCAGGCGCAGGGCCTTGCGCAGGCGCCGCCGCTCGAGGAACACGCGCAGCAGGACGGCCGACAGGCACAGCAGGCCGAAGGTCCAGCCGGCCGCGAAGGCCAGCGTCAGCGCCAGTGATTTCTGGACGCGGGTCGCGAAGAAGCCGAGATCGAGGTCGATGGCCCCGGGATTCATGGCGGCGAAGAGCACCGCCAGCGCCACGCACAGAAACAGCAGCAACAGCCAGAAGAACCTGCGCACCCTCAGCCCTGCCGACCAGGTCGGATTACGGCGCATGCCGGTGGCTGGATTGTAATGGAAACGGCCCTGGCGGGCAGGACGCCACCGCCGCCTGCGGCGGCTACTCCCGGATGGGAAGGCCCTTGTTGTCGTTGACGCGCTCGCGCAGGTCCTTGCCGGGCTTGAAGTGCGGCACATGCTTCCCGGCGAGCGCGACGGTCTCGCCGGTCTTCGGGTTGCGACCCAGGCGCGGCGGCCGGAAATGCAGGGAAAAGCTGCCGAAGCCGCGGATCTCGATGCGCTCACCGGAGGCCAGCGCATTGCTCATGAGCTCCAGCAGGTACTTCACCGCGAGTTCCACATCCTTCGCCGGCAGGTGCTTCTGCTTGCGCGCCAGCAGCTCGATGAGTTCAGACTTCGTCATGGCCAGGCCAGTACCCTCTTGATCCCCCGTCATCAGCGGATCCCGGCCGTCTGGCCGGGACCCGCTGATGGCCCCATGTCACGCGGGTTTCCCTCAGTCGTCGTTGCCGCCCGCCATCCGCTCCTTGAGCAGATCGCCCAGCGTGGTCCCGGAGGTGGTATCCGAGGAGCGGTAGCTCTCCACGGCCTCGGCCTCCTCGTGGGCCTCCCGGGCCTTGATCGACAGCGAGATCACCCGGCTCTTGCGGTCGAGTCCGGTGAACTTCGCCTCCACGACGTCGCCGACCTTGAGCACGGAACGCGCGTCCTCGACCCGGTCACGCGACAGCTCGCTGGCACGCAGCTGCCCCAGGATGCCATTGCCGAGGTCCACGGTGGCGCCACGGGCGTCCACCTCGGTCACCGTGCCCTTGACGATGCTGCCCCGGGGGCACTGCGCCATGAAGGTCGACAGCGGGTCATTGTCCATCTGCTTGATGCCGAGCGAGATGCGCTCGCGCTCCGGGTCGATGCCGAGCACCACGGCCTCGATGTCCTCGCCCTTCTTGTACTTGCGCACCGCCTCCTCGCCCGGGGCATCCCAGGAGATGTCCGAGAGGTGCACCAGGCCGTCGATGCCGCCCGGCAGCCCGATGAAGATGCCGAAGTCGGTGATGGACTTGATCTTGCCGGTGACGTGGTCGTTCTTGTTGTAGCTGCCGGCGAACTCCGCCCAGGGGTTCGGCTTGCACTGCTTGAGGCCGAGCGAGATGCGCCGGCGCTCCTCGTCGATGTCGAGGACCATGACCTCGACCTCGTCGCCGATCTGCACGACCTTCGAGGGATTGACGTTCTTGTTGGTCCAGTCCATCTCCGAGACGTGCACCAGCCCCTCGACGCCCTCCTCGATCTCGACGAAGCAGCCGTAGTCGGCGATGTTGGTAACCTTGCCGAAGAGGCGCGTATTGGGCGGGTAGCGCCGCGAAATGGCCTCCCAGGGGTCGGAGCCGAGCTGCTTCATGCCCAGCGACACGCGGTTCTTCTCGCGGTCGAAGCGCAGGATCTTCACGTTGACCTCATCGCCGACATTGACCACCTCGGAGGGGTGCTTGACCCGCTTCCAGGCCATGTCGGTGATGTGCAGGAGGCCATCGATGCCGCCCAGGTCCACGAAGGCGCCGTAGTCGGTGAGGTTCTTGACGATGCCGCGCACGGTGGCGCCTTCCTGCAGCTGCGAGAGCATGGCCTCGCGCTCGGAGCTGTACTCCTGCTCCACCACTGCCCGCCGCGAGACCACGACGTTGTTGCGGCGGCGGTCGAGCTTGATGACCTTGAATTCGAGCTCCTTGCCCTCGAGGTAGGAGGGATCGCGCACGGGGCGCACGTCCACCAGTGAACCCGGCAGGAACGCGCGCACGTATTCCACGTCCACCGTGAAGCCGCCCTTGACCCGGCCGCTGATCAGGCCCCTGACGATCTTGCTGTTCTCGAAGGCATCCTCGAGCGCCTCCCAGGTGCGGGCCCGCTTGGCGCGTTCGCGCGACAGGCGGGTTTCACCCTGCCCGTCCTCGACGGAATCGAGCGCCACCTCGACGTGGTCGCCGATCTGCACCTCCATTTCCCCACGCTCGTTGCGGAACTGGCTGGCGGGGATCACCGCCTCGGACTTCAGTCCGGCGCTGACCACGACGACCTCGGAGGACACTTCCACGACGCGACCGGTGAGGATCGTGCCGGGACGAATACGGCTGCTGGCCAGACTTTGCTCAAAGAGCTCGGCAAAAGACTCGGTCATTTATTCACATCCAGCCGCCGTTGCGGGCGGCATTTTCATCTCGTCGCGACAGGCTGCCGTGACGATACGCTTGCAACTCCGCAATCCCGCTAGCGGGACTGCGGTCCGGTCCCGGGCGCCACTCCGGGGTACGCCGCGGCTGCCCAGGCCAGCACCACCGACACCACCTCATCGACACTCATGCCGGTGGAGTCCAGGGTGCGTGCATCCGGGCAGGCCCGCAGCGGCGCGACGGCACGCTCCGCATCGCGGCGATCGCGTTCCGCCATGTCCTTGGAAAGGGCGGGAAGGCTAACATCAATACCCTTCTGCTTCAACTGCTTATGGCGCCTGCGCGCCCTCTCCTCCACGCTGGCGGTCAGGAAGACCTTCAGGGCAGCCTCCGGGAAGATCACCGAACCCATGTCCCGCCCGTCGGCCACCAGCCCCGGCGGCTGGCGGAAACCGCGCTGGCGCCCGAGGAG
>JADYZO010000127.1 GCA_020853135.1 Gammaproteobacteria bacterium | reverse complement strand
TCAGCGGGTGCAGCACGAGGCGCGACACGGCGTGCATGAGGCGCGCCTCGCGCCAGGTCGGGCCCGGGCGGGCACGGCCGCGCCGGTACAGCGGCGCCTCCATGTGCACGAAGGGCAGCGGCACGAACTCGGTGAAGCCGCCGGTCTGCTGCTGCAGGTCGCGGATCGCCAGCAGGTGTCGTGCCCAGTGCCGCGGCGCCTCGAGGTGGCCGAACATGATGGTGGCGGTGGTGCGCAGGCCGATGCGGTGTGCGGTGGCCACCACGTTCAGCCACTGCAGGGTGTTGACCTTGTCCGGGCAGATCTGCCGGCGGATCTCGTCGTCGAGGATCTCGGCCGCCGTGCCGGGCAGCGTGCCGAGCCCGGCGTCCTTGAGCCGGCGCAGGAACGCCTCCACCCCGAGGCCGAGGGTGCGTGCGCCCTGCGTGACCTCGAGCGGCGAGAAGGCATGCACATGCATGTCCGGGACGGCATCCTTCACCGTGCGCAGGACGTCGAGATAGGTCTGCCCGGTGAAGGCCGGATGGATGCCGCCCTGCAGGCAGACTTCGGTGGCGCCGCGGTCCCAGGCTTCCGCGGCACGCCGGCCGATTTCTTCCAGGTCCAGCACGTAGGGTGCGCCGCGCAGGTCCTCGTCGGTCTTGCCCTTGGCGAAGGCGCAGAACTGGCACTTGTAGGCGCAGAGGTTGGTGTAGTTGATGTTGCGGTTGACGACGTAGGTCACCGTGTCGCCGCAGACTCCGGCGCGCAGTTCGTCGGCAGCCATGCAGATCCGGTCCACGTCGGCGCCGCGGGCCGCGAAGAGGTGTTCCACCTCCTGCGCATCGAGGCGCGTGCCGGCGCGGGCGCGCGCCACGGCAGCGCCGATGGCACGGTCGGCGAAGCCGCCCGCGGGGTGCCCGGATGCCGGCACGCGGGAACTGCTGTCGCCGGCCGACCAGCTGTCGTCGCGGGCGAAGCCCGCGGCATCCGCGTGCCTGAGCAGCGCGGGTGCCAGGCCCGTGTCGATCCAGCACCCGTGCTCGCGCACCTGCGCGGGATACAGCGTGAGCCGCTCGACCAGCACCTTGCCGGCCGCGGCGGTCTGGTGCGCCAGCCCGGCGAGCTGCGGCCAGGGTGACTCGGGGTTGACGTGGTCGGGGGTGACCGGGGAGACCCCGCCCCAGTCGTTGATGCCGGCGCCGATGAGCGCGCCGAGCCGGCCCTCGTTGAGGTTCGGCGGCGCCTGGATGTTCATTCCCGGGCCGAAGAGCAGCCGCGCCACCGCGATGGTCCAGAGGAGTTCCTCGAAGGGGGGTGCGGGCGTACCGGCCATCTTCGTGCCGGGCTTGGGCACGAAGTTCTGGATGATGATCTCCTGCAGCTGGCCGTGGCGGCGGTGGCTGTCGCGCAGGGCCAGCAGGCTGTCGATGCGTTCCCGGCGGGTCTCGCCGATGCCGATCAGCAGCCCCGAGGTGAGGGCCACGCCGGCCGCACCCGCATCGTCGATGGCCTTGAGGCGCACCGCCGGCTGCTTGTCGGGCGAGCCGAAGTGCGGGCCGCCGCGCGCGGCGAGCCGTTCGCTCGCCGACTCCAGCATGAGGCCCATCGAGGCCGCCACCGGGCGCAGCGAGCGGTAATCGTCCGGGGTGAGCACGCCGGGGTTCAGGTGCGGCAGCAGCCCGGTTTCCTGCAGCACGAGTCCTGCCATCGCCCGCAGGTAGGCGAGCGTGGAGGAGTAGCCGAGCCCCGCGAGCGCGTCGCGGGCCGCGCGGTAGCGCAGCTCCGGCTTGTCGCCCAGCGTGAAGAGTGCCTCGCGGCAGCCCTGCGCCTGGCCCGCCCGGGCGATGGCGAGCACCGCTTCGGGATCGAGGTACGCCTGCGCCAGCCGTCGCGGCGTCTTGGCATAGGTGCAGTAGTGGCAGACATCGCGGCAGAGTTCGGTGAGCGGGATGAACACCTTGCGCGAGTAGGAGACCACCGCGCCGTGGCCGGCATCGCGCAGCGCGGCTGCCGCGGCGACGAGTTCCGCGAGCGGGGTGTCCGCCGCGCGGGCGGCGGCCTGGTCGCCGTCGAGATGCTGCCAGTCATCCATGGGGTCTGTCGTTCTCAGTCCCGCGCCCGCAGGCGCGCGCAGATGCCGCTGTCTTCGAGGTATTGCCGCGCCGCGCCGCCGCCCGGCTGCGCGCACAGCCAGCGCACATCATCCACGGTGTCGAGATCGCGCGCAAAGCCCGCAGGCGGGCCCGGGGCGGGTGCCTGGCACCAGACACCGGGCAGGCCGGGGTGTTCTGCCGTGGCCAGGTACCGGGCGGGAATGCCCTGTTGCCGGGCGGCCTCCAGGTGCAGGCGGGCGCTGTCGGGTCCGTAGCGGCAGGGGATGGCGCCGGGCGGGGTCATGGCGAGCGCGTTGGTGCCGCCGTCGCTCGCTGCCGGCACCACGGTCACCCCGCCTGCGTGGGCCGCGAGCAGTGCCTCGACATCGGCCGCGCCGAGCAGCGGCAGGTCGGCCGGCACGATGATGACCGTCCCCGCCCCCGCGGCGGCCAGCGTGACCAGGGCGGCATCGGCATTTCCCGAGAGGCCGAGGGCCGGATCGTCGGCCAGCCAGCGGCAGCCGGCCTCGCGGGCGAGCTCCCGCGCCTGCGGGTCGCTGCCGAGGAGCGCCACGCCGGTGATGCCACGCACGCCCTGCAGCGCGGTGATGACACCGCGTGTCAGGTGGCGGGCGAGGCTGGCCCGTTCGTCCTCGTCCAGCGCGGCGGCGAGGCGGCTCTTCGCCTGCCCGGGTGCCTTGACGGGGAGCAGCGCCCAGATCGCACCCATGCGCCGGTCTTCACCCACGCCGGAGCGTGTCCGCGAAATCCAGCACGAACCGCGCCAGCGCCACGCGGTCCTCGAGGCCGTGCATCACCGTGGCCGTGGTGACGGCGCGGATGCCGAGCGCCTCCACCGCAGCGGCCTCGCCCGCATCGGCGTGGTCGAGGATGAGGCCGTCGATGAGCCCGCGGTAGTGGCGCGCGATGCTCGCCTGGTTCACCGGCAGGCCGAGTTCGGCCATGAGCTTGGCGGTGGGTCCCTTGATGGCCTGGCCGCCGACGATGGGCGAGACTGCCACGCGGGGCACGCGCGCGCGCTCCAACGCTGCGCGCAGGTCCGGGATGGCGAGCATCGGGTCGATGCTGAGCCAGGGGTTCGAGGGCGCGATGAGCAGCGCCCGCAGGCCGGGATCGCCGAGCGCCGCCATCGCGGTGGCCGGCGGCCTGGCCTCGTCGGCGCCGACGAAGCGCAGTGCGCTCACCACGGGCCCGGCGCGCCGGCGCACGAAGTAGTCCTGGAAGGCCAGCACGCCCGCCTCGGTGACCACGCGGGTCGGCACGCGGCTGTCGCTGGCCGGCACGATGCGGCTGCCGATGCCCAGGTGCTGGCAGGTCTCGCGGGTCACGGTGGCGAGCGTCTCGCCGGCATCGAGGCGCCGGGTGCGCTCCACGTGCATGGCGAGGTCGCGGTCGCCGAGCCGGAACCAGGTCTCCCCGCCGAGACGCGCCAGTTCCGCCATGAAGTGCCAGGTCTCGTCGCGGCGGCCCCAGCCCGTGTCGGGGTTCACCAGGTCCGCCAGCGTGTAGACCAGCGTGTCGATGTCCGGCGAGATGGCGAGCCCGAGGTGGCGGAAGTCGTCCCCGATGTTGGCGATGACGGTCAGCGCTCCGGCGGACAGGCTGCGGTCGAGGCCCAGCGCCAGCTTGGCGCCGCCGATGCCGCCGGAGAGCAGCACGACGTTTCCTGCGGGCGTGTCTTTCACGGCGGCCATGGCTCAGCGGAACAGGTCTTCGCCGCGCGGGCGCAGGGCCGCGCGCGCCGGCATGTTGTCACCGCCACCACTGGCGCCGCGGATCAGGACCACCGGCGTGGCTTCGGCGGCCTCGCCCATCACCAGCACCGCCGCCGCGGCCAGGCTGTCGGCCGGCGCGATCTCGCTCACCTGCAGCGGCCGGCCGCCGAGGTCGCGCCGGCCGCGCAGGTCGCAAAACGGCGCCACGCCCGCGGTGCCGATGGCCAGGCCCACGGTGCCGCGGCGCCAGGCGCGGCCCACGCTGTCGGTGATGAGCACGCCCAGGTCCACCCCGCTGGCCCGCTCCAGCGCGCGGCGCAGCCGCAGGGCCGAGGCATCGGGATCCTCGGGCAGCAGCAGCACCTCATCCTCGCCGCCGTCGAGGTTGGAGCGGTCGATGCCGGCATTGGCCAGCACGATGCCGAGGCGGTGCTCGGCGATGATCAGGTCGGGGCGCGTGCGGATGATCGCGTGCGACTCCTGCAGGATCAGCTCGACGAGGCGCGGGTCCTTGCGGGTCTCGGCGGCGAGTGCCTGCGCGCGCGCCGAGGGCGTGACCTGCGCGAGCGCCCGGCGCCGGCCCTCGGTCTTGGAGACGATCTTCTGCGTCACGGCCAGCACGTCGCCGCCGGCCAGCGCGATGCCTGCCCGCTCCAGGGCGGCCGCGATCAGCCCGGCGAGATCATCGCCGGCCCGCACGGCGGGCAGGCCCGGCAGGGGGGTGAACGAGAGGGCGGGGGCAACCATGGTCGTGGCGTGGGCGGGGCGCCGTCCGGGCACCGGCGGGCTCAGGCGCCGGGCGGCTCCACGCCGGTGAGGCGGATGCCGGCATGGCCGGACTTGTAATGCCGGTTCATGAAGATGAGCACCGAGGTCAGCGCCTCCATGGCCGCCGAGTTGGCGAGCGGCCCGGCATGCCAGGCGCGGAAGCCCGCCAGGCGCGCCAGCCCGACGACCGTCTCGCGCGCCTCGGCCTTGTCGCCGGCGACCAGCACGTCGCACTCGGGCTCGGCGTCGGCGGCGAGCACGTCGGCCGCCACGTTCTGGAAAGCGGACACCACGGTGGTCTCCGGGCCGACGATGGCCTGGCTGATGAGCGCGGCACAGCCTTCCTTCGGCAACTGCGCGCGCATCACTTTGGGCGGCACCAGCGGTACGGTGGCATCCACGAGGATCTTGCCCTGGAGCGCGCCACGGATGTCCTCGAGGATGGGCCGCTGGTGGGCAAAGGGCACCGCCAGCACCACGAGCCCGGCGACGGCGGCGGCCTCGGGGTTCGCATGACCGCTGACCCTGGCGCCGGGCAGGGCGGCGGCCAGCTCCACGGCCGCCTGGGCGGCCTTCGCGCCTTCGCGCGAGCCGATGTGGACCGTGAGGCCGGCGCGGGCCCAGCGGCGGGCCAGCCCGCCCCCGAGTGCGCCGGTGCCGCCGATGACCGCGATGCTGCGGACGGGATGCATGGGGTTGTTCATGGGCGGCCATTGTAGGCGGGGACGATGTGGGGCGCACCGCCCGCCGGGGCTGGACGGTACAAGCGGGCGAGTGGCATGCTCTGGTGAACGGTGATGGAGCGCGGATGTTCCGCAGTCGATCAGCCACCCACGAGCACGGCTCTGCTGGCTGGCGTTTCAAGCGGGGGTGAGGCCATGACGAGGTTGACTGTTGCGGGGGGGGGGGCTTGCTTGCCCTGCGAGTACTTCGCAAGCCGGTGAATGCCGGCGCAGCGCGCGGGGCCTGGCTGGTCTCGCGGCGTGGGGTGTCCTGGTTGCCACCGGCGCCGCATCACTGCTGATTCCCCGGGGCGCTGAGTCCCAGACGCTCCCGAGTGCCTGCAAGCCGACGCCTGGTGCCACCCAGGACTGTTCCCCGCAACTCCCCGGTCCATGGAGTTACCGGAATTA
>JADYZO010000126.1 GCA_020853135.1 Gammaproteobacteria bacterium | reverse complement strand
GGAAATGCCCGCCCCGATGGCGATCACGTTCTTCACCGCGCCGCCCACCTCGACGCCGATCATGTCCGTGGAGGTGTAGGCGCGGAAGCGCTGGTCGGAGATGCGCAGCGCGAGTTCCTCCGCAAACCTGGCGTCGGGCGAGGCCACGGTCAGCGCCGCGGGCAGGCCGGCCGCCACCTCGCGGGCGAAGGTCGGGCCGGAGAGGACCGCCAGCGGGATGTCGGCGCCGAGCAGCTCGCGCGCGACCTCGTGGGGCAGCTTGCCGCTCGCCTGCTCGAAGCCCTTGCTTGCCCAGGCGATGCGGCTCGCGGGCCCGAGGTGCGGCGCCATGCCGGCGATCGTCTGGCGGAAGGCCTGGCTCGGGACGCAGACCAGCAGGTTGCGGTGCTGACGCACGACACGCGCGAGGTCGGGTTCCACCGCGAGGCTCGCGGGAAAGCGTACCGTCGGCAGGTAGCGCGGGTTGATGCGCGCCGCCGCCATCTCCAGCAGTGCGGCGGTGTCGCGCCCCCAGAGGCTGGTCGGGCCGCCGGCCTTGGCGAGCTGCACCGCGAGCGCAGTGCCCCAGGAGCCCGCGCCGAGGACGGCGATGGAATCGGGCGGCGGGGTCTGGCTCACGCTGGCTTCCGGGCCGCCGCGCGCTTCAGTGCGGCGCGCTGGCGGGGTGCTGCTGGGCGGAGGCGTAGTGGGCGCGGAAGTCGATCGGCTGCAGCAGCAGCGGCGGGAAGCCGCCACGGCTCACCAGCGAGGCAATCAGCTCGCGCGCATACGGGTAGAGCGCCTCCGGAGCCCGGGTCCTCAGCAATGCCGTGGTCTCCTCTGGCGAATGGCCGCGCACCGCGAACAGCCCGCCGTGCTTCATCTCGAGAATGAACAGCGATTTCTCGCCTGCCTTGGCATGCACCGTGATGTCGAGGGAGACCTCGAAGAGGTCGTTCTCACGCTGGCGGTAACCGCTCTCGATGCCCAGCTTGAGCTCGGGCTGCTCGTGCCCGAACAGGACGTCGGGCGCGTTCGGGGACTCGAAGGAAACATCCTTGAGGAAGATCATCCGCAACTCGAAACCCGGCCCCGTGGCCAGCGAATTGCCGGAGCCGTTGCCGGCGGATTTTTCAGAGGCCATGGCCGGCATGCTCCTGGATCATCGGGGAAGGTTGAGCAACGGGTCGAGCTGGCCCTGCTGGTCGAGCGCGGAGAGGTCGTCGAAGCCACCGATGTGGCGTGCGCCGATGAAGACCTGCGGGACGGTGTGCCGGCCGCTGCGCTCGATCATCTCTGCGCGGCGGGCTGGATCGCCGGCAATGTCGATTTCCTGGTAGGCCACACCCTTGTCCTGCAGCAGGGCCTTGGCTGCGCGGCAGTAGGGGCAGGTTGGCTTGGTGTAGATCACCACCTCGGCTGTGCGGTCCACGGCGCTGCCTCAACCGGCCTTGCGGGTGCTGACCACCGGCAGGTTGTCGCGGCGCCAGGCGGCCAGGCCGCCATCCAGCGACCAGCTGCTTTCGAAACCGCCCTTGCGCAGGCCATCCACGAGGCGCGCGCTCTGCACGCCGGTGTCGCAGACCAGGATCACGGGCCGCTTCTTCTTCAGGTGTGACCCGGCGTTGGCCACCAGCTCCCCGCCGGCCAGGTTGATGGCATCGACGATGTGTCCATCCTCGAAGCTCGCCTTCTCGCGCACATCGACCACGGTGGCCCCCTGCTGGTTGATCAGCATGACCGCCTGTGCGGGAGGCACCGACCGCCCGGCACGCCCGCGCAGGCGGACCTCGATGACGATCGCGGCTGCCAGGGCCAGGGCCGTGGCGCCCACGAGCAGCGGGTGGTTGATGCAGAATTCGATGAATCGGGCCATGGATGCGCTGACTTGCCGGGTGGCGGCAGGATTATACCTGCTCGTCACGTGGCGCTGTCTGGTCCGGACCGGCCTGTGACAGAATTCCCGCATCCTCGGCTGTCTTCGCTGTTGCCGGCTGCATGACCGCACTCCCGCCACATCGGGCCGCAACGGGCACGGGTCCGGTCCTCGTTGCCGCCATCGCCACGATCGCGCTGGCCTGCGCGGCCGTGGCCGCCGGTACCGCGGGAAAGAAGGTGGACACCGCGCGTGAGCTCGAGGCCATCCAGGGCCGCATCCGCAGCCTGGAGACCGAGATTTCGCAGGCGGCGGCCGAGAAGCCGACGGCCGGCAAGGCGCTGAAGGAGGCCGAGCTCGTCGAGGCCGATGCACGCCACGCCCTGCAGGGCATCCGCCACCAGCTGGCCGAAGGCCGTGAACGCGAGCGCGCCATCCGTGCGGACATCGGCCGCGCCGAGGCCGACCTCGCCGGCCATCGCACGGCGCTGGCCGCCCAGCTGCGGCTGGCCTACGTGACCGGGCGCGAGGAATGGCTGCGCGTGGCGTTGAGCCAGCAGGATCCGGTCTCGCTCTCGCGCCGCCTCGCCTACTACGGCTACATCACCCGCCAGCGCCAGGGCCTGCTGCAGGACGTGGAGCAGGAACTGGCCCGGCTGGCCGCCTCGGCCACCGAACTGCAGGCCCAGCTCGCCGACCTCACCGACCTCGGTGACCGCCAGGCCGCCCGGGTGCGCGAACTCAGCGCGGCGCGGCAGGTTCGCGCCAGATCGCTGCAGACGCTGGAGCGCAGCCTCGGCGACCGGCAGACGAGGCTGGCGCGGCTGCGGCAGGAAGCCCGGGGGCTCACCGCGCTCATGGAGAAGCTCGAGCGCGAGAGCCGCGCCAGCGCGGCACGCCGCACGCAACCGCAACCGGTCCCGGGCCCCGCGGTGCAGGTGAAGGACCTGCCGCTGCGCGGCCGCGCCCTGGCGCGCTTCGGCCAGCCGCGGGCCGATGGCCTGCTGCGCTGGGACGGCCTGTTGCTCGAGGCGCCGGCCGGGGCGGAGGTGCGCGCGGTGCGCGGCGGGCGCGTGGCCTATGCCGACTGGCTCCCGGGCATGGGCCTGCTGCTGGTGGTGGACCACGGCAAGGGCTTCATGAGCCTCTACGGCCACAACGAGCACCTGCTCAAGTCGGTCGGCGATACGGTCGCACAGGGCGAGGTCATTTCCCGCGTGGGTGACAGCGGCGGGGAAAGCCAGCCGGGGCTGTATTTCGAGGTGCGCCGCAACGGCAGGCCCGTCGACCCGGGCGAGTGGGTGCGTTAG
>JADYZO010000125.1 GCA_020853135.1 Gammaproteobacteria bacterium | reverse complement strand
TGCCACTGCGTCAAAATGCTCCAAAGCACTTTGCCTGATCACGTTCGAGGCTCGTTTCACCGCATTGCAGGCGCGCTTTTCAACGAACTGCTAATGCCAAGTGCTACTGAAGACGGGGGGACGTCGCCGATGTTGAACGTAATAGACAGAGTTTTCCTGGTTATATTTGCACGATATCGCCGTAAGGCCGGGACAACAGGTATCGAATCGGCGTGGCGCAGCGCCAGCAATAAGGTAACAGGACTGCTCATTCTGCCCTTGGTGTCGCTGGGAACGGTAATGACCTTGGCGGTCTATTCATTCAAGGGTATCGGAGCGCATATAGATGGAACCGTGATGCGGGCAATTCAGGCAGTTGGTGGTGTTGCTATTGTGGTAATTGCGATGATGCTCGATCGCAGGTTCAAGGAATTTTTGCTGGCTCCGCCGGAGGTGTCTGCGGCGGAAGCTCCAGATGAAAGGCGATTGGTGTTCAGCTTCCATGTTATCGGGGCTGGGGCGTTTATTTGTACGTTGATGTTGAGCTGGCTGTGGAGCCAGATTGGCTCCTGAGTCCACATGAACGGGCGGGTACAGAACCCGCTGTGGGGGCGGATGCTGTCGCCCGATCCGGTGCTTGCCGACCTGGAGCTGCCCCAGGGGCTGAACCCGTACAGTTACGTGGGGAACAACCCGGCTTCGCGTGTGGATCCGACGGGACTGACTGGGATTCACCCCATTCGAGCGGCTGAAAACCCGCGTCAGCCTGGTGCGGCTCATCGAGGCCTCTGGTGTTGCCCTGACCCGTCAGGGGAAGGATCTGACCTGCCGCTGCCCCTGGCACGAATCCGACGACACCCCGAGCTGCGTGTAGGTCACTCACCCAGTCAATAGTCTGCCGTCACAGCGAGTCGTTCCATGAGAAGAAACGCCATCCTGTCCTGTGCGCTGCTGATGCTGCTGACCGGAACGCCCGCCCTGGCCGCCGCCGCTGACGGGATGCGCGAGCAACCGGGCGGGCGCGACAGCGGCACGGCGGTACAGCAGGCGCCGGGCAGGCAGACGCTGAGCTACGGCAGCGACCCGCTCCAGCAGCTTGATTTCTGGCCTGCGCAGAACGGCGACAGGCGCGCACCGCTCGTGGTGTTCGTCCACGGCGGCGGCTGGAAGCGCGGAAGCAAGGACAACGCCAGCGGCCCGTGGAAGGCACCGCACTACACGGGCCTCGGCTACGCGTACGCCTCGCTCAACTACCGCCTGGTCCCGGCCAGCACGGTGGAGGACCAGGCCACCGATATCGCCGATGCCCTCAGGTACCTGATCACCGACGTCGCGCGGCTGGGTTTCGATCCCGCCCGGATCGTCATCATGGGTCACAGCGCGGGCGCGCACCTCGTGGCGCTGGTGGGCACCGACGAGCAGTACCTGAAGCGCGCGGGGCTGGGTTTCGCGAATATCGCCGGCGTGCTGCCGATCGATGGCGCCGCCTATGACGTCCCGCGCCAGATGGGCACGAGCGGCAGGTTCATGTCGGAGACCTATCTCCAGGCCTTTGGCAGCGACCCCGACCGCCAGCGCGCACTGTCGCCGACGCTGCACGCCCAGGCGCCGAATGCCCCGGCCTTTCTGATCATCCATGTCCAGCGGCCCGATGGCGTCGCGCAATCGAAGGAACTCGAGGCTGCGCTGAAGCAGGCCGGTACGCGCGTGGAGCGCCACGACTTTCCAGGCACCGGCTTGCGGGGCCATGCCGAGATCAATCGCCGCCTGGGCGACCCGGACTATGCGGCAACGCCGGTGGTGGACCGCTGGCTCAAGGCGGTGTTCGGGAGCGGACAGGTCCGGGCCGGACTCAGTTCCGGTCCGCAGCCGCCAGGAGTTGCGGCAGGTACCGCGCCGTGATGTCTGCCCACTCCAGTTTCAGCCAGGGCGTGAAGGCGGCCGGGTTGGCGGCGATCTCGGTGTCCAGCGATCCGGGGCTGACGTGGCGCCAGGCGGCGATCTCGCCGGCATCGGCGTGCGGCTCCTCGTCGGTGAAGCCCGCGAACACCCAGCAGAGCTCGTGTTCACTGCCGACCTGGCCATAGGCCGCCTGGTACTCGAATTTGTAGAGGAGGCGCAGCTTCGCGCTGAGGCCGAGCTCCTCGGTGAGCCGGCGCTGCGCGGCGGCCTCGACGGACTCGCCCTGGCGCGGATGGCTGCAGCAGCTGTTCGACCAGTGCAGCGGCCACAGCGGCTTGGCGGCGCTGCGCTGCTGGAGCAGCAGCTCGCCGCGGCTGTTGAAGAGGAACACGGAGAAGGCCCGGTGCAGCCGCCCGGCACCCTGGTGGCATTCTTCCTTGCTGAGGAAGCCGATCTCGCGGTCGGCGCCATTCACCAGGATCAGCTGCTCGCGCGGGTTGTTGGCCGCCGCACCCAGCGCGCTCACGCGGTGGCGCCGATGGTCACGGCCATGGCGCGGAAACCCTGGCGCTCGATGGCCTGCTGCACGTGGCCGGCGCCGGCTGCATCGGCGCAGAGCGCGACCATGGCGCCGCCGCCGCCGCCGCCGGTGAGCTTGGCGCCGAGCGCACCTGCAGCGCGGGCGATGCCGATGAGCCGCTCGAGCTCGGGCGTGGAGACCTGCAGCGCGTTGAGCAGGCCCTGGCAGATGTTCATGAGCTCGCCGAGCGCCCGGTGGTCGTTGTCGCGCAGCGCCGCCACCGCCTGCAGCACCAGCGCATCGATGTCATCGAAGATCTTCTCGTAGAGACGCGGGTGGCGCTCGCGCGCCTCGCGCACCTGGCCCACCGTCTTCGCGGTAAGACCCTCGGCGTGGCTCATGCCGAGGACCAGCTGCAGCGGTTCCCCGAGTTGCAGCGGCTCGACCAGCGGCGGGTTGCCCCGGCGGTAGACCAGCGGTTCACCCCAGGTGGCCAGCGTGTCGTCGATCCCGCTCGGGCTGCCGTGGGCGATCTCCTCGGACAGGCGCGCCAGCTCGTTGACCTGCACATCGCCGAGGCCAAGGCCGAAGTGCCGGTCGAGTGCGCGGATGATCGCCACGGCGATCGCGGCCGAGCCGCCGAGCCCCATGCCGCGGGGCACGTCGGGGAACACCTCGATGCGCAGGTTGCGCTGGGTGAGGCCGAGGCGGTCGAGGATGGCGCCCGCGGCGCGCTCGAAGGAGCGGCGCTGCTCGGCGGGCTTGGCCAGCTGGTACTCGATGCCCCAGCGCGGGATGATGAGCTCCACGCCGTGCCCCGCATCGGCCACCACCGCACGGGTGGTGAGCGGCAGCGGCACCGCGATGGCGTGGCGGCCATGCACGACCGCGTGCTCGCCGAGCAGGATCACCTTGCCGTAGCCCACGCCCGCCTCGGCGTCGGCCGGGCGCCGCGGGAGGGCCCCTGCCGTGGCCGCCTGGCGTTCCCGGCGCACCTCGCCGAGGATCTCCTGCGCCCTCCACACCTTGATGTCGCCATCGCGCAGCACGCGCTCGAGCACCTCGTCGAAGAGCTCGGCGGGCGTGCCGGCCGCCTTCACCACGCTGCGCGCGTGCAGGGTCATGTGGCCGGTCTGGATGCCCTCGGTGGCGAGTGCGCGCAGCGCGGCGAAGTTCTGCGCCAGGCCGACGCTGGCCATCACCTCGGCCAGTTCCTGCGCGCTCTTCACGCCGAGCAGGCGCATGTTCATGGCCACGCCCGGGTTGGATTCCAGCGGCCCGCCGACGATGCCCACCTTCATGGGCAGTTCGATGCGCCCGCGCAGGTTGCCCTGGTCGTCCTGCCACCACTGCGTCAGCGAGCTGTAGCGGCCGAGGCGCGCCGCGTAGGCGTGCGCGCCCGCCTCGATGGCGCGCCAGTCGTTGCCGGTGGCGAGCGCCACCGCATCCACGCCGTTCATGATGCCCTTGTTGTGGGTGGCCGCGCGGTAGGGGTCCACGGCGGCGAAGTCCGCGGCGATGATGATCCCGTCGCGCACCCGCTCGCCGGGATAGCCCTTGCCGGCCAGCGCCGCGGGCGGCAGCGTCACCTCGGCACGGGCGAGCGCCCGGTCGGCGAGGTTGGAGAGGATGCGCAGGAAGACACTGCCCTCGGTGATGGTCTCCACCAGCGAGGCCACGCCCTCGCACATGCCGTTGACGAGGTTGGCACCCATGGCGTCGCGGGTGTCGACCAGCAGGTGCACCACGAGCATCTCGCCAGCGGTGCTGCCCATGGGGTAGCTGCGCACCTCCACGTCCACCGCGCCGCCGCCGCGCGCCACCATGCGCGGGTGGAAGCTGTTGGCGAGGTCGAGGATCTCCTGGCGGCGCTCCAGCACGGCGGACATGGCGCGCGCCATGTCGGGCACGTCGAGCACCTGGATCTGGCCGATGAGGATCGGTGCGGTGGAGCTCGCCTGGAACCCGCCTGCGGTGCGGGCCAGCTTGGCGGCCGCGCTCAGCGCGGCGACGATGGATGGCTCCTCGACGGCGAGCGGCACGACGTAGTCGTGGCCGTTGATGAGGAAGTTCAGCCCGAGGCCGATCGGCATGCCGAGCACGCCGATGACGTTCTCGATCATCTTGTCCGCGGCGTTGACGTCGAGCGTCGCACCGCCGCTCGCCAGCCGCTCGAGGTCGGCATCGGTCAGCAGCCCGCGCTCATGCACGGCACGCATGCGCTCGGCGGGCGACATGCGGTAGAAATGGGGGATTCTGGAGCGGGTCACAGTGCGTATTTTGCCACGCCGGGCGCGCGCGATGCGACAATGCCGGGGCTGCCCCCGACGGAGCCCGCCCCGATGCACAAGATGCCCATCCTCGCCGCCATCCTGCTGCTGGCCGCGGGTCCCGCACTGGCCGACGAGGGCATGTGGACCTTCGACAACTTCCCGCGGCAGGCGGTGCGCGAGCGCTACGGCATCGACGTCCGCCAGGACTGGCTGGACCGCGTGCGCCAGGCCACCGTGCGCCTGGAGGGGGGCTGCACGGGCTCGGTGGTCTCGCCCGCCGGGCTGGTGCTGACCAACCACCACTGCGTGCGCCAATGCCTGCAGGAGCTGTCCGGCCCGGCCCGCGACCTGCAGGACGCCGGCTTCCTCGCCCGCGACCGCGCTGCCGAGGAGCGTTGCGCGGCGGTGCAGGCCTCGATCCTCGAGCGCATCGAGGAGGTCACGCCCGCAGTCCGGGCGGCGGTGGGCGATGGCGCGGGGCCGGCCGCCAACGAGCGGCGCAAGGCGGCGCTCACCCGGCTCGTGGAGGCCTGCGAGGCGGACTGGCGCCGGCGCGGCGATCCGCATGCCTGCGAGGCGGTGACGCTCTACGGCGGCGGCCAGTACTTCCTCTACCACTACCGCCGTTACACCGACCTGCGCCTGGTGTTTGCACCGGAGGGCGAGGTGGCCTTCTTCGGTGGCGACATCGACAACTTCCAGTTTCCGCGCTGGAACCTCGACTTCGCGCTGCTGCGCCTGTACGTGGACGGCCAGCCGGCCCGGACGCCGGATTTCCTGCGCTGGCGGCGCGCCGGCGCGGCGGCCGGCGAGGCGGTGTTCGTCGCCGGGCACCCGGGCAGCACGCAGCGGCTGCAGACCGTGGCGCAGCTGCAATTCGAGCGCGAGTTCGTCCTCGGCCACTGGCTGCTGCGCGCGGCGGAACTGCGTGGCCGTTACCTGCAGTTCGCGGCGGAGGGCGCCGAGCATGCCCGCATCATCGAGGGGCCGCTGTTCCCGCTGGAGAATGCGCTCAAGGTCCGGCGCAACCAGATGGCGACTCTGCTCGACCACGACTTCATGGCCGCGCGCGAGAAGGAAGAGCGGGCGCTGCGCGCGGCGGTGGCGGCGCAGGCACGCCTGAAGCCCGGGGCCGTCGCCTGGGCCGATATCGAGGCGGCGCTTGCGAGTTACCGCGGGTTCTACGACCGGCACGTCTTCCTCGAGCGCGGTGCGGCGCTCCAGGGCGACCTCGCCGCGGCCGCGCGCCTGCTGGTGCGTGCGGCCGCCGAGCGGGCGAAGCCCGACGAGGCACGCCAGCGGCAGTTCACCGAGGCGGCGCTGCCGCTGCTGCGCCAGGAGCTGCTCGCCCCGCAGCCGGTGTACCCGGAGCTCGAGATCCTGCGCCTGACGTTCTCGCTCGAGAAGCTGGTGGAATACCTCGGCGTGGACGATCCCGCAGTGCGCCTTGCGCTGGGGCGCGAGGCGCCACGCACGCTGGCCACCCGGCTGGTGCGCGAGACGCGCCTGGGGGACCCGGCCTTCCGCGCGCAGCTCTGGGAGGGCGGCCAGGCGGCCGTGGAGCAGTCGCGCGATCCGCTCCTGGCACTGGCGCTGCGCCTGGAGCCCGAGGCCCAGGCGGTGCGCCGGCGCTACGAGGACCAGGTGGAGGCGCCGCTGCATGCCGCGGAGGAGCGCCTTGCCGCTGCGCGCTTCGCGGTGCGCGGCACCGCCACCTACCCGGATGCGACCTTCACGCTGCGGCTGAGCTACGGGGCGGTGCAGGGCTGGCGCGAGGGCGGCCGCGAGATCGCGCCGTTCACCACGCTGGACGGGCTCTACGCCCGTGCCACCGGCCAGCCGCCGTTCCGGCTGCCGGCGCGCTGGCTGCAGGCCCGCGACCGCCTCAACCTCGACACGCCATTCGACTTCGTCACCACCAACGACATCGTCGGTGGCAACTCGGGCAGCCCGGTCATCGACGCCCGGGGTCGCCTCGTCGGCCTGGCCTTCGATGGCAACATCCACTCCATCGGCGGGGACTACGGCTACGATGCGGCCCTGAACCGCGCGGTGGCGGTGCACCCGGCGGCCATGGTGCTGGCGCTCGGGGAGGTCTACGGGGCGCAGGCCCTGCTGCGCGAGCTGGCCATCGAATAGGAGCACGGCGCGTTCCATGGAACCGATCTGGTTGAAGAGCTATCCCCCCGGCGTGCCGGCGGCCATCGCGGTGGACCCTGCCGATTCGCTGGTCGGCATGCTGGAACGCGCCTGCCGGCAGTTCGCCGACCGGCCGGCATTCAGCAACCTCGGGCAGACCATCAGCTTCGCCGAGCTCGACCGGCTCAGCACGCGCTTCGCGGCCTTCCTCCAGGGCGAACTCGGCCTCGGGCGCGGCGAGCGGGTGGCGATCATGCTGCCCAACCTGCTGCAGTTCCCGGTGGCGCTCTACGGGGTGCTGCGCGCGGGGCTGGTGGCGGTCAGCGTCAACCCGCTCTACACCGCGCGCGAGCTGGCGCACCAGCTCAGCGACTCGGGCGCCAGCGCGATCATCGCGGTGGCCAATGCGGGCGCGGTGGTCGGGGAGGCGCTGGCGCAGACCGCCGTGCGCCATGTCGTCATCACGGAAATCGGCGACATGCTGCCCTTTCCGCGCCGCCAGCTGGTGAACTTCGTGGTGCGCCGCGTGCGCCGGCTGGTGCCCGCCTACCGCCTGCCGGCGGCGATTCCCTTCGACCGGGCGCTGCGCCACGCGGGGCCGCTCGCACCGGTGGTGATCACCGGTGCGGACCTCGCCTGCCTGCAATACACGGGCGGCACCACGGGCGTGGCGCGCGGGGCCATGCTGAGCCATGGCAACCTGCTGGCCAACGTGCGCCAGATCAACACCTGGTTTGCGAGCCTGGTGCGCCCGGGCGTGGAGGTGGTGATCACCGCGCTGCCGCTGTACCACGTGTACGCGCTCACCTGCAACGGGCTGGCCTACACCGAGCTCGGCGGCCACAACATATTGATCACCGACCCGCGCGACATCGCCGGCTTCATCCGCGAACTGCGGCGCTGGAAGTTCACCGCGATCACCGGCGTGAACACGCTCTACCAGCACCTGGCGAGTCATCCGGCACTGAAGGACGTGGACTTCTCGCACCTCAAGGTGGTCTCCGCCGGCGGCATGGCGGTGATGGAGGCCACCGCCAAGCAGTGGGCGGCGGTGACCGGCACCGAGATCCTCGAGGGCTACGGGCTGTCGGAGGCCTCCCCGGTGGTGAGTTCCAACCGTCCCGACCTCGCCGCCTGGAGCGGCAGCATCGGCCTGCCGCTGCCGGGCACCGACATCTCGCTGCGCGACGACGATGGCCACGAGGTCGCGCCGGGCGGACCCGGCGAGATCTGCGTGAAGGGGCCGCAGGTGATGCAGGGCTACTGGGGCAACCACGTGGCCACCGGCGAGGTCATGACCCGCGACGGCTACCTGAAGACCGGCGACATCGCGGTGATGGACGCCGACGGCTACATGCGCATCGTCGACCGCAAGAAGGACATGATCTCGGTCTCCGGGCTGAAGGCCTACCCGAACGAGATCGAGAACGTGGTGACGCTGCACCCGGCGGTGCTCGAGGCTGCCGCAATCGGCGTGCCCGACGAGCGCACCCGCGAGGCCATCAAGGTGTTCGTGGTGCTGCGCCCGGGCATGAGCGCCACGGCGGGCGACATCCGCCACATCTGCCGCGAGAACCTCGCCGCCTACAAGGTGCCGAAGTACGTCGAGTTCCGCGACTCGCTGCCGAAGTCGAACGTGGGGAAGATCCTCAGGCGGGAGCTGCGGGGGTGAGCCCGGATCCGGTGCGTCATCCACATGTCAATGCACGGAACCGGGCCATGACGCCGCCTGGGCCAGGGCCTGAGAAAAAGGACCAGGTCAGAAAAATAAGTCTGACACCTTTTAGGCACCTTTTCTCAGGGTGGCGACGGCGGTCCAGTGGGCCTCGCTGGTCCAGCTGGCGATGAAGCGTTCTTCCTCGACGGGTGCGAGTTCGGCGTGGGCGCGGCGGCGCGCGGCGGCGACGGGGGCCTTGCAGCCTTCGAGCACGGCGCGGCTGCGGCAGAGGTAGGGATCGAGGAAGGCCTCGATGCAGGCATCGAGATCCTGGCCCGGTGCGCAGACCCAGTCCACCAGCCCGATCTCGAGCGCGCGTCCCGGGGCGATGCGTGCGGCGGTGGCGAGGATGCGCAGTGCGCTGCGGTCGCCCACGGTGAGTGCGAGGTCGATGCCGCCGCCCCAGGCGGTGGTGACGCCGAGCTGCGCCTGCAGGAAGCCGATCTCCGCGTGGGGCGCGGCGATGCGCAGGTCGCAGGCGAGCGCGAGCTCCGCACCGCCGCCGAGTGCCGGGCCGTTGAGCGCGGCGATGACGGGCACGGGGAAGGCGCGCACCTGGTCGAGCGCGGCGCGACCGCGGCGGCTCATGGCGCGGGTGTCGTTATCGGAGCGGATGGCGTCGAGCTCCTGGAGGTCGCCGCCGGCGGCGAAGCACCTGTCGCCGGCGCCGGTGATCACCGCGCAGAGGATGCCGGGGTCGGTCGCATGGTTCGCGAGCGTGGCGCCGATCTCGTCGAGCAGGGCCAGTGCCAGCGCGTTGCGCCGCTCGGGGCGGTTGAGGGTGAGGTGCAGGACGGCGCCGTGGCGCTCGACGATCAGTTCGCTGGACATGGTGCTCCGTCTCAGAAATACAGGCGCATGATGCATTCCGCCACGCAGGCGGGTCGGGACTGGCCGGCGATCTCCACCGTATACTCCTCGGTGAGCTCGAGGCTGTTCTTCACTTCCGCCACCGCCAGCACCTTGCAGCGCGCGCGGATGCGGCTGCCGACCGGCACCGCGTTCGGGAAGCGCAGCTTGTTGATGCCGTAGTTGATGATGTTCTTCACGCCGGGGAAGAGCGGCTTGGATTCATCCACGAGGCCGCGCAGGTAAGGATAGAGCGACAGCGTGAAGTAGCCGTGGGCGATGGTGCTGCGGTAGGGCGACTGCGCCGCCGCGCGCTGCGGGTTCACATGGATCCACTGCTGGTCGCGCGTGGCGCGGGCGAAGTCATCGATCATCTCCTGGGTGATGGTCAGCCAGTCGCTGACGTGCACCTCGGTGCCGGTCCTGCTGCTCAGTTCGGCGAGTGTCTCGGCCAGCGCCATGGCTGCGTCCTCGTCTGGGTGAGGCCCAACGCCCCGGGGCCGGGGATGCTACCAGATGGCTGCGGCACGGCGGAATCGCACACCCGGCAGGCAGGACAACGGACCCGCGCGATGGGCCGGAGGCCCGCGTCCTGGCATGCGGGGGCGGCTATATAATCGGACGCATGATGGCCTGGTCGGCACAAGCAGCGCGGTGCGGCGCCCGCATTTCCTCCGGGCTGACGATGGCCTTGCTCGTGGTGGCTTGCAGCAATCCGGGCATGAAGGCGCCCGCGGGCGGCGCTTCCCCGCCGGTGGCCATCCCGGGCAGCAGTGGCAGTGCCGGGAGCACCGGCAGTTCGGGAAGCACTGGCAGCTCGGGAAGCACTGGCAGTTCGGGCAGCACGGGCACCACGGGCAGTACGGGAAGTACAGGCAGTCCGGGAAGCAGCGGCAGTTCGGGCAGCACCGGTGCCACCAGTGCTGCTGGCAGCGCTGGTGGCCGGGGTGCCGCGGTGGGCAGTACCGGCAGCGGTAGCCCGGGCAGTGCGGGTACCCGGGGCAGTCCGCGTGCTGGCAGCGCAGGCACGGCCGGGGCCGGAGCGGGTCCCACGGGCGGGGATGCCCGCAGTGGCCCGGGCGGGAGCAGCGGCGATGATCCTGAAGGGGTCTTCGACAAATCGCTGGGTGACTTCGACGGCGAGATCGCCCGCGAGCGCGAGGCCATGGCCTCGACCGGCAGGGGTTCGGGCCAGGGCGCGCAGACCCGCGAGGCGGGCGATGCCAGGGCGGTGGCGGGGGGCAGCGCCGGCAGCCGCGCTGGCCGCGGTTCGTTCCCGGGTGGCGTGGCCGATACCGCGGGCAGCGGTCCGCCGGACCAGGGCGCGGCTGGTGTCGCGGGTGGCCCGGATGGCCGCGGGAGCCGGGCCGGTGGCCCGGGGGCTTCAGAGCGTGATACGCCGGGCGGCGTTGTGGCTGCAGGCAGCGGGGGCACCGGCGGCGGCGAGCCCGGTGGCGGACAGCAGCGGGGCACCACGGGAGCGGACGGTGCCGGTGCCAGTACGCCGCAGACCGGAGCGGTCGTGGCGAACCTCCCCCCGGACATCCCGGCGGATGGCACCGGCGAGGACCAGGTGGCGCGCCAGCTGCGCGAGGCGGCGCTCGCCGAGAAGGACCCGAAGGTGCGCGAGGCGCTCTGGGACCAGTACCGCCGCCACACCGGGATCAGGAAGTGAGGTGTCCATGACGGCGACCGCAATGGACCGATCAGCCAGCGTGCGGGCCGGCGCGTTGCTGGCCACCGCAGCCCTGGTGTTCCTCGCCGGTTGCGCGACCTCGCGCAACGTCAGGTACGAGACCACCTCCCTCGTGCGCACCGAGCGCGAGATCCCGGCTGCCGAGCTGCTCGAGGTCGGCATCGTGCTGTTCGATCCGGGCGTCCGCGAAGGCGATGCCGGACCGAAGAGCCTGGTGTTTCCCGAGGTGCGCCGGGCCGAGGCGCGCTACATGCCCTACCACCTCAAGGCCACGCTGGAGGCGAGCGGGCAGTGGGGCCCGGTGTGGGTGCTGCCCGAGAAATCCGATTCGGTGGATGTGCTGGTCTGGGGCCGCATCGACCAGTCCGACGGGCTCGACGTGCAGGTCCGTGCCGGCGCCTGGGATGCCACCGGGCGCGAGTGGCTGAACAAGACCTATCGCATGCAGGTTCCCGAGAAGGCCTACTCGAAGGTCCGCGATCCGGGGCAGGATCCCTACCAGAACATCTATAACCAGATCGCCAACGACCTGCTGGCGGCCCGGCAGAAACTGCCGGCCCGCGAGCTGCAGGCCGTGCACGAGGTCGCCGGGCTGCGCTATGCGGCGGACCTGGTGCCGGCCGCCTTCGACGGCTACCTGGCGAAGGACCGCAAGGGCATCTACAGCCTGCAGCGCCTGCCGGCCGCCGACGACCCGATGCTCGCCCGCCTGCGCGCGGTGCACGAGCGCGAGTACGCGGTGCTGGACACGCTCAACGAGTACTACGCCTCGCTGTATTACGACCTGGGCAAGCCCTACGAGGACTGGCGCAAGGTCTCGCGCGAGGAAACCCTCAAGTACCAGGACCTGCAGCGCTCGGCCATGTGGCGCTACCTGCTGGGCGGCGCGGCCATCCTCGGCGCCGTGCTCTATGAAGGCAAGGGCGGCAACAACAGCGCCATCACCATGGTGGGCGTGATGGGCGGCATCGAGGGCATCAAGGCCGGCATGGGCAAGTCCGCCGAGGCGAACATCGCCCGCGAGGGCATCAAGGAACAGGGCAAGTCGCTGGAGGCCGAGGCTGAGCCGCTGGTGGTCGAGGTCGAGGGCCAGACCCTGCGCCTCACCGGCAGCGCCGAGGAGCGCTACAAGGAGTGGCGGCAGCTGCTGCGCGCGATCTACGAGAAGGAAACCGGCCTGCCACCGCCGCCCGCCGCCGGATCGCCGGCTGGTGATGGCTGACCGGGAGGCCGGCCTGCCGCAGCTCGCGGCCGGCAGCCTCGTGGCCGGGCGGTTCCGGCTGGTCAGGCTGCTGGGCACGGGTGCCAGCGGCAGCGTCTGGATGGCCGGGGATGAAGCCGGCCGGCGTGTCGCCCTGAAGTTCGCCGGCCCCGCGCCGCATGCCGAGGCGCTCCTGCGCGCCGGCTTCGCACAGGCGCACCGGCTCGTCCACCCGGGCATCCTGCGCCCCCTGGAATTCGTCGAAGGGCCGCCCGCGTGCAGCGTGATGCCCTGCATGGAGGGCGGCGATCTCGGTGCGCTGCGTGGCGCCGGCTGGCGCCCGGTGCTCGCAGCGCTCTCCGATATCGCCGAGGCGCTCGACCACGCCCATCGCCAGGGCATCGTGCACCGCGACCTCAAGCCCGCCAATGTGCTGCGCGCTGCCGATGGGCACTGGCTGCTCACCGACTTCGGCAGCGGCGCCTGGGCGCAGGGCGGCAGCCTGCCGGCGATGAGCCCGCAACAGCTCGCGGGCCTGCCGCCCGCGGCGGCCGACGATATCTATGGTCTGGGCGCGCTGGCGTACGAGCTGCTGGCCGGCCAGCCGCTGTTCCATCCGGAGGTCAGCGCAGCGCGCATCCGCGGGGAGAGCCCGGTGGTGCCCGGCACCGACCTCGGTGGTGCGCCGTTGCCGCCGGTGCTGCAGGCGCTGCTTGCGGCCATGCTCGAGAAGGACGCGGCGCGCCGGCCGGTGAGTGCGGCGGCGGTGCGTGCCGCCATCGCGGGGATCCAGGCGGCGGCCGCGGATGATGCCGCGGGCATCCTGCCGCTGGCACCGCGCGCCGCGCTGCCGCCGCGGCCGGTGGCACGGCACGCGGGGCTGCCCGCCGCAGCGGTCTACGGTGGCCTGGCGGCGCTGCTGGTCGTGGCGGTGCTGGTGATCGGCTTTCTGCCGGGCTGGATGCGGGCGCGGGCGCCGGTCGTCCCGGCCCCGATCCCGGCTCCGGCTCCGATCCCGACCAGGCCG
>JADYZO010000124.1 GCA_020853135.1 Gammaproteobacteria bacterium | reverse complement strand
GTTGATCCGGGGCTGCCGGCGGCAGCCTGGGTGTTCGCGGCGGCCCTCTTTTTCTGGACGCCCCCGCATTTCTGGAGCCTGGCGTTCTACGGCAAGCAGGACTACGCGCGCGCGGGCATCCCGATGCTGCCCAACCTCATGGGCGACCGGCCGCTGGCGATCGTGGTCCTGGCCCACACCGTGATACTCGTGGCGCTGACGCTGCTGCCGGCACTGGTGGTCACGGGCTGGTTCTACACGCTCTGCGCCGTCGCCGGTGGTGCCTATTTCATCTGGACCAGCATCGTCTTCGTCCGCGCACCCACCCGCGGCAACGCCATGGCGAACTTCCATGGTTCGCTGTGGCAACTCGGGCTGTTGCTGCTGGGCGCCATCGCCAGCGGAGTGCTGTCGGGCCACCTGGCGGCCTGAGTGGTGGCCGCCATCACCGCACGCGGCCGTGGCCTCGCGGCGCTGTTGATGCTGGTGCTCGGTGGCAACCTGCTGGCGTTCCCGGCGGCCGGCGCCGACGGGCTGGACGAGGCCGAGGCCCTGCGCACCAGCCAGGCGGCCATCGGCCGGCTGGTCACCAACCATCGCTTCACGGCCCAGAATGGCCAGCCGCTGGAGCTTGCCGGCCTGAGGGGCCGGCCCGTGGTACTGAGCTACATCTACACCAGCTGCCCGTTCATCTGCCCGACCCTCACGGCGAGCCTCGCCCAGGTGGTGCGCATCGCGCGCGAAACGCTCGGCAGCGATGCCTTCAGCGTGGTCACGGTGGGTTTCGACACGCGGGTGGACACGCCGGAGCGGATGCGCCGCTACGCGGTCGAGCGCGGCATCGAGGATCCGCGCTGGTACTTCGCCAGCGGTGATGCGGCCACGGTGGCTGCGCTCGCGGCCGAGACCGGCTTCCTCTACGTGCCTTCGGCGGGTGGGTTTGACCACCTGACACAGGTTACAATCCTTGATGGCGCTGGACGCGTGTACCAGCAGGTCTACGGGCCTGAATTCCAGCCGCCCATGCTCGTCGATCCCCTGAAGCGGCTGGCGCTCGGCATGCCGATGGCCGGACAGCCGCTGGCTGATTTGCTGTCCCGGGTCCGCCTGATATGCACGTCCTACGATCCCAAGAGTGGCCGTTACCGGTTCGATTACTCACTCATCCTCGAGATTGCCATCGGCCTGACCAGTGCCCTGGCGGTCCTCGGCTTCGTGCTGCATTCCTGGTGGCAGGGCCGCCGGACCAGCCTGCGTCCGCGCCCATGACCGGCCGCCTGCAGCCCACGGGAGTCCGGGCATGAACGTGTTGAAGCGTCTGCTGCGGGCCATTTTCGAGCGCCTGGAGAGCGGGCTGGATGCGGCCTGCGGGCCGCGCTTCAACCCGCTGGTGCAGCTGGGTGCCATCGGCTGGTTCCTGTTCTGGCTGATCGCGGCCAGCGGCATCTACGTCTACATTTTCTTCGACACCGGCGTGGAACAGGCCTATACCTCGGTCGAGGCCCTGACCCACGACCAGTGGTGGGCGGGCGGCATCATGCGCAGCCTTCACCGCTATGCCTCCGACGGGCTGGTGGTGGTGGCGTTCGTGCACATGCTGCGCGAGTTCGCCATGGACCGCATGCGGGGTGTGCGCTGGTTCGCCTGGGTGACCGGCCTGCTGCTCATCGGCTTCATTTACGTCTGTGGCATCACCGGCTACTGGATGGTCTGGGACCAGCTCGCCCAGTATGTCGCGCTGACCACCTCGCGCTGGCTCGATGCCCTGCCGATCTTCTCGGAGTCCATCTCCAGGAATTTCGTGAACAACGCCGGGTTGAGCGGGCGGTTCTTCACGCTCATGGCGTACATCCATATCGCGGCGCCGCTGCTGATGCTGGCGCTCATGTGGGTGCACATCCAGCGCTACAGCCATGCCCGGGTGAACCCGGCCCGCAACCTGGCCATTGCCATCGTCATGGCCCTCGGGGCGCTGTCGCTGGTGAAGCCGGCGCTGAGCCAGGGCGCCGCCAACCTGGATGCGCTGGCCGCCTCGGTCGGCCTGGACTGGTTTTACCTGGCGTTCTATCCGCTGATCGACACGCTGGGCGCCGGGGGCCTGTGGGCGCTGGCGCTGGGTGTACTGGCCGTGTTGGCCATCCTGCCGTGGGTTCCGCCATTGCGCCGCCCGTCGCCGGCCGTCGTCAGCCTCGACAACTGCAACGGCTGCTCGCGCTGCTTCGATGACTGCCCCTACAGCGCCATCACCATGCAGCCCCGCAGCGACGGCCTGCCCTTCGCCCAGGAGGCCGTGGTCGATCCGGATCTCTGCGTGAGCTGCGGCATCTGTGCCGGCGCCTGCCCTACGGCCACGCCATTCCGGCGTGCCACGGCCCTGGTCCCCGGCATCGAGCTGCCCCAGCACGGCATTGCCGCGTTGCGCGAGAAGGTCCAGGCCGCCTGCCAGGGGCTGGCCGGCAAGCCCGGCGTCCTCGTGTTCCGCTGCGAGCACGGGGCTGCCGTCAGGCCGCCAGCGGCGGGTGCGGCCGCCGTGATCGATGTCCCCTGCACCGGCATGTTGCCGCCGTCCTTCCTCGACCTCGTGATCACGAGGAAGCTGGCCGACGGCGTGATGCTGGCGGGCTGCCACGAGGGCAGCTGTTACCAGCGCCTTGGAATCGACTGGACCGAGCAGCGCGTGGCCGCGCTCCGGGATCCCTACCTGCGCGATCGCGTGCCGCGTGAGCGGATTGCCGTGTCCTGGGCCAATCCGGTGCAGCAGGCGGCGAGGACGGCGGCCCTCGACGGCTTCATCGCCGCGCTGGCAGAGGGCGGCAGGGCAGCCGCGGCACCGGCAGGCGCGGGGAAGCCGGCCTGGCGCCTGCCCGGGCGCGGGCTGCCAGCCGGGCTGCGCCAGGGCGTGCAGCTGCTGTTGCTGGCCGGGGCCATGTGGCCGCTCGGCTATCTGTCCGCGACACCCGCGGTGCGGCTGCGCGGGGAGCACGAGGCCGTGGTGACGCTGACCTTCAGCCATGCGGGCCGCCACCAGCAGGAATGCCGCAAGCTCAGCCCGGAGGAACTCGCCAGGCTGCCGCCCAACATGCGCCGCTCGACGGGTTGCCCGCGCGCGCGCTGGCCGGTATACGTTGAACTGGACCTGAACGGCCATACGGTGTTTGCCGGTACCGAGCAGCCCGCCGGCCTGTGGGATGACGGGCCCTCGAGCCTGTTCGAACGGTTCCGGGTGCCGGCCGGTGCCCAGCAGGTGGCCGTGAGGCTGCGCGACAGCGGGCGCGAGTCGGGATTCGACTTCACGGCGGCTGCCGACGTCGACCTTCGTCCGGGGCAGAACTTCGTGATCGATTTCCGGCAGCCCGGGGGGTTCATGCTCAAGTGAACGCGAGGCTCGTCACATGACCACTATCGAATGGCGCCCCGAGTTTGCGATCGGCATCGCCGGCATCGACCATGAGCACCAGGAGCTGATCGGCTGGATCGGCCAGACGCTGGCCGCCAGCGCCGGTGCGGGTGGCGACAGGGAAGCGGTGGCGGATCTGCTGGGCGAGGTGTTCGCCAAGGTCTCCGCGCACTTCGCCCTCGAGGAGCGCGTGATGAAGGATCGCCGCTACGACCAGCTGCGCGAGCACAAGCAGGACCACGAACTCCTGCTCGATGACATCCGCGACATCATGGATGACTACGAGGCAGGATCGGATCCGGTGGAGGAGCGGTTCGCATCGCGCCTCAGCGAGTGGTTCGGTGCGCATTTCCGCACCCACGACGCGCGCTTCCACCGCTCCCTGCCGGCGGGCTGACCGGCGCGGGACTCAGACGCGGTAGCTGCCCGTGGCGCGGGCCTGGCCGGGCCGGTTGGGCGGGTAGCTGGCCCACTTGTCCCGGTAATAGCGCAGGCGCATGTCCCCGGCGGACTGCCGGTTGAAGGTGAGATAGATATTGCGCCGCTGCCGGCTGCTGGTGTTGGGCGGCGAGCCGTGCGGCACGTAGCAGTCGAAGAACACCACGTCCCCGGGGTCGGCTTCCAGCAGCTGGTAGTCGCTTTCGGGTTCGTAGGGCGGATCGGCGTCCGTCAGCGGCTTCCATTCCGGCCCCATCAGGGCACGCGCATATTTCCCGGTGGAGAGGAAGCTCAG
>JADYZO010000123.1 GCA_020853135.1 Gammaproteobacteria bacterium | reverse complement strand
CGCCGCCGCCGGGCACCACGTAGGCGACCAGCTTCTCCTCGCCGGAGCCGTCGGCGCGGATCGCCGCCGCGGCGGCACTGACACCCGGATGCGTCCGCAGCAGCGACTCGATCTCGCCGAGTTCCAGGCGATGGCCACGCCACTTGACCTGCTCGTCCATGCGGCCGAGGAACTCCAGGCTGCCGTCGGCAGCCCTGCGCACGCGATCGCCGCTGCGGTACAACCGCCCGGCCTGCGGCCCGCTGTCGATGAAGCGGCTGGCGGTCAGCGCGGCATCGTCGAGGTAGCCGGCGGCGATGCCCGGCCCGCCGACGTGCAGTTCGCCCGGCTCGCCATCGGGCACCGCCACGCCGGCGGCATCGAGGATGTGCACCGGCACGTCGGGCAACGGCAGGCCGATGTTGCGCGCATCGTCGTCGCCCGCCGCGTACTCGCGCAGCATGACGTTGCCGCCGGTCTCGGTGATGGCGTAGCTGTTGACCAGCCGCGGCGCGCCGGATGCCTGCGCGGCCGACCAGCGCCGCAGGTCGTGCACCTGCACGGCCTCGCCGCTCAGCACCAGCAGGCGCACCGCGAGCGACGGCCACTGGCCGGCGAACACGGGGCCGAGCACGGTCTCGCGGAATGCCGAGGGGGTCTGGCTGAGCACCGTCACGCCCTCCCGCCGCAGGAAATCGCGCAACGCCAGGGCATCGGCGCGCGCCTGCGCCGGGGCCAGCGCCAGGCGCGCGCCGTGGCACAGCGCGCCCCAGATCTCGAACACCGAGAAGCCGAAGGCGCAGGAATGCAGCTGGCTCCAGGTGTCGGCCGCGCCCAGGCCGAGCTGCGGGCCGAGGTGATCGAACAGTCGCGCGACGTTGCCATGCGTGACCACCACGCCCTTGGGTTCGCCGGTGGAGCCCGAGGTGAACATGACGTAGCAGGGATCCGCCGCTGCCAGCGGGACGGCGGGATCCGCGGCGCTGGCGCCGTCTATGTCGCCGACATCGCGGTCCAGGCACAGCGTCGGCAGTCCGCTGCCCAGGGCCGGCAGCAGCGCGGACTCGGTCACCAGCAGCGGCATGGCCACACGCCCGAGCACGCGACGCAGGCGCCGTGGCGGATGGTCGGGATCGAGCGGCACGTAGGCAGCCCCCGCCTTGAGGATGCCGAGCAAGGCCGCGACCAGGTCGCTCCCCCGCGGCAGCGCGAGCCCGACCAGGCTGCCCTGGCCGACACCTCTCGCAACCAGGCAGGCGGCGATGCGGTTCGCGCGGCGGTTGAGCCCGGCATAGTCGAGGCTGCCACCGATGCCGCTCACGGCCGGCGCATCCGGGCGCTCACGCGCCCACCGCTCGACGATCCGCGGCAGGCTGCGGCCGGTCCCGCCCGCGGGCGCTGCGCGATGCTCCATGCCGCGGGCCATGCCTGCGCTGCGCCCCTCAGCCCGCCCGGCGCGCCGTCAGCCCCACCACCGGCGGGTTGCCGAGGTACTCGGACCAGTACTCCGCGCCCATCACCGCCAGGCCCTGCGGGTCCAGCTCGAGTGGCTGCCAGCGGATGTCGGTGAATCCGGCGGCCGCCAGCGCCGCCTCGTAGGTGGCGCGCTCGAAATGGTAGACCTCGAAGCGGAACAGCTCGCGGCCGCTGATCATGGCGTAGGTGATCGGCGAGCCCTCGCCGCGCGGCGAGGCCACGCTCTTGCTGAAGCCGTAGCGCAGGTAACCGGCGTAGCGGCACTCGGGCTGATCGGGATTCTCGTTGATGGCGACCAGGCGGCCGCCCGGCGGCAGCTGGCGGGCGATGCTGCGACACATGCGGCCGAGTTCGCCGACGTCGCGCGCGTAGTGCAGCAGGTAGGCGGCGGTGACGACATCGAAGCGGCCGAGGTCGGGCAGGTCCTGCACGTCGCATACGAGGTAGTCGAGGCCCGTATCGGCGGGGAGCAGCTGGCGGCAGGCCAGCCCGATCATGGCGGTGGAGATGTCCACGCCCAGCACCTGGCGTGCGCCGCGCTGGCGCAACTGTCGCGTATAGAAACCGTCACCACAGGCGAGGTCCAGCACCGCGAGGCCGGCGACTTCGCCCAGCAGGGCGAAGAAGCCGTGGCTTTCGAGATAGCGCCGGATCGGTGATTCCTTCGAACGCTGGTACGGCACGGCGATGGCGTCGTACTGCGCCACACCTGCCGCTGCCCTCGCCGCATCCGGTGCCGCGCTCATCGGCGCCCTCCACCGGCCCAGGCGCGCAGCAGCGCCAGCGACTCCGCGCGCAGCAGGCCGCCCTCGACGTCCGGCCCGCCGGGCTGGCTGCCGCGCGGCCCGGCCAGCAGCTCGCCGCCGGTCAGCGCGTGCAGGTCCTCCAGTGTCGCGCCGAAGACGATGCGCGAGATGCCGGCATAGTGGCTGGCGGCGAGGCACATCGGGCAGGGCTCGACCGTTACATAGAGCTCGCAGCCCGTGAGGTCGAGCGTGCGACCGCGCCGGCAGGCGTCGCGGATCAGCGTCATCTCGGCATGCGCGGTGATGTCGAGTTCCGACACCACGCAGTTCGACGCCACGGCCAGCACCTCGCCGTCTCGCACCAGGCAGGCACCGATCGGCGGCTCGCCGGCGAGCGCCGCGCGGCGCGCGGCCTCCAGCGCACGGCGCATCACCAGCCCTGCGGGGGAATCCGCGGCACCCGCCCTTGCCGCCAGCGGACCCGACGCCATGCCGCCTACCCCTCCTCGCCCTGGTAGATGCAGCCCGAGGTGCAGGTCTCGTTGATCACCACGCGCGAGAGGCCGGGAAGCCGCGGCTTCAGCCGCGCCCAGATCCACTTCGCCAGCACCTCGCTGGTCGGATTCTCCAGGCCCTCGATGTCGTTGAGGTAGTTGTGGTCGAGCTGCTGGTAGAGCGGATCAAACGCCTTGCGGATGTCGGCGTAGTCCATGATCCAGCCACTGTGCTCGCCCACCGCGCCACGCACGTACAGCGTGCCCTTCCAGGAGTGGCCGTGCAGCCGGGCGCAGCGATGGCCCGCGGGCACGTTCGGCAGGCGGTGTGCCGCCTCGAACATGAACTCCTTGTATATCTCCATCCCGACTCGCCGTGCGCCCCGGGGGCAGGGGCGCAATCAGCCTCTACCCAGGATACGAAACGCCATGTAATAGATTGTTTAACCAGAAATTATTATTGCCGGATCAGCGTGATCCGGATCCGGCTTTCCCTATTCTGCATGAGGAGGCGGGTGCGAAGCCACACGCACCGCCGGATACGGGCGCAGCGCACCTGCTACCCCCTGCTACCCCCTGCTACCCAGGGGCCGGCTTGCGCCGTGGCGTCAGGCCAGCCAGCACGGCGGCGATGATCAGCAGCGCCGGGACATCCCCCAGCAGATGGCCACGATGCTCCGGGTAGGCCAGGGCCTGCGCGGCCATGATCCCGGCATGCACGATACTGGACCACACCGTGAACCAGATCAGGCTGCGATGCGCCAGCGGGTCACGCGCCGCCAGGACGAGGAAGACACCCAGCGTCACGTAGATCCCGATGATCATCTGCAGGTACATCGACGGCCCGGACGTGTGCCATGCCCAGCCGGCGGGCCAGAAAACCGTGAGCGGGTACAGCCCGGCAATGAAGATGATGCCGATGATCAGCAGGGCAATGCGCAAGTACTTCGGGTTATCGGCCGTATTCATGGAACCTCCTTCGGGGAGCGTGCCTGCCGGGACTCCACCCACTTCATCATTCCTGCCATGCGTTCGACGACACCGCAGGACGCACCGGTGATCCGGATGAGCTGCTGCTGCAGTTTCGTGCTGCACTGCCGCCCGTCGCCAGCCTCGATCATGTCATAACGCGGGCAAGGCCGCGGCGCCTGCCGGGACCCGCCCCGCGGCCGGACCCGGGTCCTTGAGTCCTGCGACAGGCCCGGCATAATGGCCTGCGACCGGAAGTGGCTTTTTTGCAGGAGATTCGGCATGGCGGACGAGCGCGGATTGCGGGTGGTGGCAGGCGATCGCAGCAGCCCTGGTGGCAGCTTCACCGGAGGCGCCGTTGCCCGGCCATCGGAACTGGCAACCAACCGCGTGCTGCGCAACACCTGGCTGCTGCTGGCCGCCACGCTGCTCTTCAGCGCGGCGATGGCCGGCCTCGCCATGGCGGTCGGCATGCCCTACCTCGGGCCCATCGTCACGCTGGTGGGCTACTTCGGCCTGCTGTTCCTGACCTACCGGCTGCGCAACTCGGCGGCGGGGATCGCCGCGGTGTTCGCCCTGACGGGTTTCATGGGCCTGACGCTCGGCCCGCTGCTCAGCGCCTATCTGCGCGCCGTGCCGAACGGCGGTGAACTGGTGATGACCAGCCTCGGCGTCACCGGCCTGCTCTTCACGGGTCTCAGCGCCTACGCGGTGAAGTCACGCCGCGACATGGGCTTCATGGGCAGCTTCCTGACAGTGGGCCTCTTCGGTCTGCTGGGCGTGGTTCTGGTCGGGCTCTTCGTCGACCTGTCGGCCTTCCAGATGGCGATCTCCGCGGGCGTCGTGGTCCTGATGACCGGCATGATCCTCTACGAGACCAGCGCCATCATCCACGGCGGCCAGGACAACTACATCCTCGCCACCGTGAGCCTCTACGTCAGCCTCTACAACATCTTCCTGAACCTGCTGGCCCTGCTCGGCATGGGTGGCGACGACTGAGCCTGTCGCCAGGAAATGGAGGAAATGGTGCCTCAGAAATGGTGCCTGACATATTTTCCGTTTCGGGCACCATTTCCGAAGATGCCGCGGGGAAAATATGTCAGGCACCATTTCTCGAAAATATGTCAGGCACCATTTCCTCCAAACCGCACGACCAGGAAAATCCCGAGCATCACGAACGCCAGCGCCATCTTCACCGCGGCGCCGAGGGCGAGGCCCAGTGTGGCACCCAGGCTGGCGAGGCCCGCCTCGCGCAGCGAACGGTTGCCGAGCAGCTCGCCCAGCATCGCGCCGAGGAAGGGCCCGAGCAGGATGCCGGGCAGGCCGAAGAACAGCCCGACGAGCAGGCCGGCCGCCGCACCCCAGGCCGCGCGCGGTGTGGCGCCAAACCGGCGCGCACCAAAGGCCACCGCGGCAAAATCCGCACCCCAGGCCAGCAGCGCCAGCAGTGCGAGCACGGCCAGCGTGCCGAAACCGACGTGGACGAACCCCTCGGCCCAGGCCGCGGCCACCAGCCCCAGAAACAGCAGCGGGATCCCCGGCAACACCGGCAGGATCAGCCCGGCGAAGCCGAGCACGACCAGCATGAGCGCTGCCGCCCAGAGCAACCAGTCCATTTCCATCACATCAGCCGGATGATCGCGTACCAGGTCTCAGGATAGCAGCTGCACGCACGGGCACGGCCACTCAGGGCGCCAGCAGCCCGGCGGCCAGGGCGGCCACGCCCAGGACGAGGCGCACCACCACGAGGAAACGGAAGTAGCCCGGCATGTCCGCCCGCCGCACGACCGAACGCGGGCCCTCCCTGCGACCCTCCCGGCCGACGGTCTGTCCGCTGACCAGCGAACTCACCGCCTCGAAAACGAGCCAGGCGCCGATCAGGATGAGTGCGATGCGAAGAACCGTCGTCGGCATGGAACCTCCCTGCAATGGACCGGAACCTGCGCCTCAGCTGCGCGTCCGCGGCAGCCCGAGGCCGGCCTCGGCGATGAGGCTGCGCTGGATCTCGCTGGTGCCGGCGAAGATCGTGCTGGAGATGCTGCGCCGCGCGGACCACTCGATGAGGCCGGCTCCCTCATACCCGCGCAGGAGCGTGTCGGGCGCGGCCAGGCGCAGCAGCCTCTGGCTGCACCACATCCAGGACTCGCTGCCCATGAGCTTGACCATCGGGCCCTCGTGCTTGCGCACCCGGCCCTGCGCGAAGGCCCACAGGCTGCGGCGCGAAAGCGCGTCGGTGACCTGCGCACGCACCGCGGCTTCCGCAATCGCCAGCCGCACGCGCGGGTCATCGAGCGGCCTGCCGTCCGGGCCTGGCCGGTCCGCCCATTCGAGCGCCGCCCTGCAGATCCCGTGCAGCCAGTTGATGTAGAGGTCACCCCCCGACTGCTCGATCGCCAGCGCCGCGGCCAGCACCTTCACGCCGCCATTCACCTCGCCGATGCGGTAGCGGTCCGGCACCGCGAGGTCGCTGTAGAAGGTGACGTTGGTGCGGTCGTCGCCGATCGTCCTGATCTCGGTGACCGAGTAGCCGGCCTGCTTCACCGGGCCCAGGAACAGGGTGATGCCGCGGTGCTTGTCCGGCCCGGTGCGCGTCACCATGAGGTTGTAGTCCGAGCGGTGGCCGGTCGAGGTGAACATCTTCTGGCCGTTGATGACCCAGTCATCCCCGCGCCTCGTGGCTGTGGTCCGCGCGGCGAAGATGTCCGAGCCGCTCCCCGGTTCGGTGTAGCCCATGGCCAGGTGGACCCCGCCGCGCGCAATCCGCGGCAGCAGTTCCTGCTTCAGCCGGTCGCTGCCGGCGTGGTGGACCACCTTCCAGAGCATGTTGGTGACCCCCGGCATGAGCATGTGCCAGCCGGCCTCGGCGAAGGTTGCGTGGACCGCCGCAGCCGCACAGGCCGAGAGCCCCGGCCCGCCGTACTCGCGCGGCATCTCGGGGTACAGCAGGCCCTCGGCGGCGAGCGCCGCCTCGAGAGCGGGGTCGAAGCCATCCAGCGAGTCGCGCATGGAACGCCTGAGCGCCTCGCTGTCATGCCGGCGGACGAATTCGCGGGCCCGCACGCGGGCGGCATCGGCGTCAGCGCCCCAGTCGAAATCGATCACCACCTCGCCCGCCCCGGGCAGCGCCACGGCAGGCGCTGTCCCTCCCGCCGCCGGGCCGAACAGCAGGTCGGCGGCACGCAGCAGTTCGCGCTCCGGATCCCCGGCGATGAGCAGCTGCGCGCCGGCACGGCGATAGCAGAGCTGCGCATCGTATTCCATCGCGGTGCCATAGCCGCCGAAGACGCGCAGTGCGCGCAGCGTCGCCTCGTGGCCCGTCGTGGCGCTCCACCACCAGAGCATCGACAGGAGGGCCGCGGCGTCGGGCTCGCCGCGCGCGATGGCATCCACCGTGCGCCAGGCCAGCATGCGCGCGCCATCGACGCTGGTGAACGCATCCGCCAGCACGTGCGACACGCCCTGGTACTCGCCGATCCGGCGGCCGAAGGCCTCGCGCTCGCAGGCGTATTGCGCGGCACTCTCGATCGCGCGGCGCGCGATCATCGCCAGCTGTGCGGCACCGAGCAGCCGCCACTCGGCCAGCGCGGCCTCGAACGCCACGCGGGCGCCCGGGATCACCGCCCGCTCCCGGCACTCGCGCAGGTCCAGCCACTGCGCGGCGATCGCGCCATGCTGGGCCTGGCCGCTGCCGTCCGCCGGCATCGCCAGCCGGCTGGCGCCGCGGCAGATGACCACGGCATCGCCCTGCAGGCAGAGCACGGCATCGGCCACGGCACCGGCCGGCACGACCTGCCGCGGCGCGCTGCCGGCATCCCGCAGCGCCAGCGTGGCGAGCGACCTGCCCGCGAGGCAGTCCTCGAGCAGCTCCCGCGCCTCGCTGGCATCCAGCAGCGCCAGCAGCCGGTTGGCGACGACCGCCTCGATGAGCGGCACCGGTGCGAGCGCGCGCCCGGCCTGCTCGGCGGCCAGCAATGCGTGCATGAGGCTCATGCCGCTGCCGCCCCGGTCCTCGGGCACGCGCAGCGCGGGAACGCCCTGCTCCACGAGGATGTCCCAGAGCTCCCGGTCGAACCCGACGGGGTCCGCGGCCCGGATGCGCGCCCCGGTGGCATGCTCGTGGAACAGCCGCTCGAGCATGGACTCGAGCAGGGCCTGGTCTGCTGAAAGCTGCAAGTTCATCGGATCACCCGGCTTCAGACGATGCGTGACTTCGCCCCGCCCCAGTACCGGTCCCGGAGCAGGCGCTTGTAGAGCTTGCCCGTCGGCAGCCGCGGCAGCTCGTCGGCGAAGTCGATGCTGCGCGGGCACTTGTAGTGGGCGAGGTGTTCCCGCGCATAGGCGATGAGCCGCGCTTCCAGTTCCGCGCCGGGACTCGCGCCCGGCACGGGCTGCACCACCGCCTTGACCGCCTCGCCCATGTCCGGATCGGGGATGCCGAAGACCGCGACGTCGGCCACCTCCGGGTGCAGGATCAGCTGGTCCTCGATCTCCTGCGGGTAGATGTTCACGCCGCCGGAAATGATCATGAAGGTGGCGCGGTCGGTGAGGTACAGGAAGCCGTCGGCATCCAGGTAGCCCACGTCCCCCAGCGCGCTCCAGTTGCCATGCACGGGATGGCGCGCCGAGCGGGTCCGGGCGGCATCCTTGTGGTACTCGAAGGGATTGCCCGCCTGCTCGAAGTAGACCAGCCCGGGCTCGCCCGGTGGCAGCTCGCGCCCCTCCTCGTCGCAGACATGCAGGATGCCCAGCACCGCCTTGCCAACCGTGCCCGGGTGGGCCAGCCATTCCTGCGAGTTGCAGTGCGTGAGCCCGTGCAGCTCGCTGCCCGAGTAATACTCGTAGAGGATCGGCCCCCACCATTCGATCATCTGCTGCTTGATGGCGACGGGACAGGGCGCGGCACTGTGGACCGCGACGCGGTGCGAGGAGAGGTCGAAGCCGCTGCGCTCGGCCAGCGGACGCTTGAGCAGGCGGACGAACATCGTGGGCACCCACTGGCTGTGGGTGATGCGGTACTTCCCGATGGCGCGCAGCGCCTCGATCTCCTCGAAGCGCGGCATGACGACCACCGTGCCGCCCTGCACCGTGGCCGCCACGCCAAAGCCGGTGGGCGCCGAGTGATACAGGGGCGCGGTGGACAGGAAGACCGTGTCCTCGTCGAAACCCCAGAGCGTGCGCTGGGGTCCGGCGAGCGCCGCCGCGCCCTCGGCGATGCCCAGGCCCGACAGCGGGCGCAGGATCCCCTTGGGGCGGCCGGTGGTGCCCGAGCTGTAGAGCATGAACCGGCCCTCGGGCTCCCCGGCCAGGGCCTGCGCCGGCTGGGCGGCAATGGCGCCTTCGTAGTCCTCGTAGCCGTCCACCGGCCCGTTGATCGCGAGCCAGGAACGGCAACCCGGCACCATCCCGGGCAGCTCGCGCGCGACATCCGCCAGCGCGCCCGAGGCCACCAGCAGCCCTGCCCCGCAGTCGTTGAGGATGTACGCCGCCTCCCCGGCCGTGAGATAGCGGTTGATCGGCGTGACGTAGAGGCCCGAGCGCAGCGCCGCCCAGATGACCTCGAAGAAGCGCAGGTCGTTCTCCATGAAGATCGCGACGTGGCCACCGGGCCTCATGCCCCGCTGCCACATCAGCTGCGCCAGGCGGTTCGAGCGTGCGTCGAGCTCGCCGTAGGTCAGGATCCCGCCGGTGGCGGCATCGATGAAGGCGGGCTTGTGCGGGAACTTGCGGGCCCAGCTGCCTGGATACATCGCCGACTCCTGTGCTCTCGCGGGACCTCTGGCATGACCGGCCACCAGGCCAGCCACCGCTGCACCCTACTGGGCGGTCGTGGCGGAATCAACGATGGTCGCGGGACGAGGGCGGCATCCACCCGGGCCCGGCTTGCGCCCCGCGAGCCTGCGCACCGTCGTCTGGCTGGGCCTCCATGCCGGCTTCCGGCGGCTCAGCCGCGTGCGCGGTTGTGCCAGGCAAACCCGCCCAGCAGCGCCGCCAGCGTCACCCCCTGCGCGAGGATACCCTGCACGGTCGGGAACAGTCCCAGTGACACGATGCGCGGCACGCCAGCCAGCGGGGTGAGCGGGATCATGCCCGCCTCCTGCAGGGCAGCGATGCCCTTGCCGGCGAGCACCACCGCGAGGACCGCCATCAGCCATGAGCTGTAGCTGAAGAACTGCGTCAGCGGCAGCCTGGCACTGTAGCGCAACATCGCCCAGGCAATCAGCGCCAGCAACAGCGCCGCAGCCGCCGCACCCGCCAGGATGGCCACGGCGCTGCCCTGCGACCACATGGCCGCGTAGAAGAGGATCGTCTCGAACACCTCGCGGTAGACGACCATGAAGGCCAGTGCCAGCAGCAGCCAGGCGCCACGCCCGGACAGCGCGCGCGACATCTTCCCGCGGATGTAGTCCTGCCACTGGTCGGCGTGGGCCTTGCCGTGCATCCAGATGCCGACCAGCACCAGCACCACCGCCGCAAGCACCGAGCCGAAACCCTCGGTGAGCTCGCGGCTGGCACCGCTGATCGCGATCAGCCAGGTCGCCACGAACCAGGTGAGCACGCCGGCCACCAGTGCGCCGATCCAGCCGGCGTGCACATGGCGCACCGCCTCCGCACGCCCCGCCTTGCGCAGGAAGGCGATCATCGCCACGACGATCAGCAGCGCCTCGAGGCCTTCACGCAGCAGGATGGCCGCCGCACCGAGGAAGGCGGACAGCCCGCCCCCGGGCCCCGCACCGAGGGCCAGCTCCACGCGGTCGAGCAGCGCATGGATGGCGGCGGCCTGCGCGGCGAGGGTGCCGGCATCCGCACCACGCTGGAGGGCGCTGCGGTAGGCGCCCATCGCCGCCTCGACCTCGCCGAGCAGCGCCGGATCGCGTGTCCCGAGGGTCGGCTCGACCGGCTCGAAGCCATCCAGGTAGGCCGAGAGGGCGAGCTGCACCGCCCGGCGCGCATCGCCGGCCCGGTAGGCCGCAAGGCTCTCATCGAGCCGGGTGTGCGCGAGGCCGAGCTGGCTGCCGGTGGGCCGCTGCACCAGCACGGCGGGGTGACGGCGCAGGTAGGCGAGCAGCGGGTCAGCCGCTGCCACACCGGCCGCCGCCTCGATGTCCGCCGGCGTGGCGTCGGCGAGCGTCTTCAGGTCGGGGACATGCCGGCGCAACGCCGCATCGGATTCCCACAGGCGCCGGCCGGCCTCCACCTCCGGAAAGGCGAACTGGCCGGCATAGAACGCCAGTGCCCAGCGGTCATCGTCCGGCAGCCCGGCAAAGGACGCCATGGCGGTGCCGTCGATGCCCTGCGTGATGGCCTGGTAGAGGCCAAAGAGGCTGCGCTGGCGGGCGCGACCGAGGTCGGTGAAGGCAATCGGCGGCACCTCCAGGCTGGCGGCAGCCGGGCCGCGGCCATCGCCGTTGCCGCCGTGGCAGGACGCACAGTGCTGCGCGTACAGCGCCTGGCCGCGCGCCAGGTCCGGCGGGCGCACCGGCGCCACCGGCACCGGATAGGCAGCGAGCAGCCCGGCGGCCAGGGTACGCGCGAGCCGGGTGACCTCGGCCGGATCGGCCTTCGCGTCGATGGCCGCCTGCAGCCGGGCAACGCCCGCCTGCAGCCCGGCCTGCTCCGGGCGCACGGGGAGCGCGGCGAGCGTGCCCGCCACCGCAGCGGCGAATTCCTGCTGTTCGGCGTATTCGCCCGCGCTGGCCACCCTGCCGCCCTGCACCGCCCCGGCATAGTCCACGGCGATGTAGTCGAGCAGGCGCCAGGCGGTCTGGACGCCGGCCTGGGCCTCCCCCTGGCCGGCGGGCACGGCGTGGCTGGCGAGCAGGAAGACCAGCAGGATGCCGGCGGCGGCCTGCCGGAACGGAGCGGGCCTGCTCACGGCGCCGGCTGCAGGGCCTCGCTGCGGCTGGCCGGGACCGCCGCCGCCCCGGCCTGCGGCTCGTGGGCACCGGCCAGCCACAGGTACACCGCGGGCAGGATCAGCAGCGTGAACAGCGTGCCGATGGCCATTCCCGAGACCAGCACGATGCCGATGCTGTTGCGCGCGGCCGCACCCGGCCCGCTCACCAGCACCAGCGGCAGGTGGCCGAACACGGTGGCCGCGGTGGTCATCAGCACGGGGCGCAGGCGTTCGAGCGAGGCCTCGCGGATCGCCGCCACCCGCTCCGCACCCGCCTCACGCAGCTTGTTGGCGAACTCCACGATGAGGATGCCGTTCTTGGCGATCAGCCCGACCAGCGTGATGAGCCCGACCTGGGTGAAGATGTTGATGGTCGTGAACTCGAGGAAGGTGAAGACCAGCGCGCTGGTCAGCGCGAGCGGCACCGAGGCGAGCAGGATCACCAGCGGATCACGGAAGTTGCCGAATTGCGCGGTGAGCACGAGATAGATCAGCACGACCGCGAAGGCCAGCGTGCTGCTGAGCGTCGCACCCTCGGTGCGGATCTGGCGCGACTCGCCCGCATAGTCGATCGTGTACCCGGGCGGGAGGATTTCCGCGGCGGCCGCCTCGAGCGCCGCCAGCCCCTGCTCCTTGGTGAGCCCCGGGAACACCCCGCCGTTGATCTTGAACGAATTGCGCTGCTGGAAGCGGTTGAGCGAGCGCGGCGCGGCGCCGCTCTCGATGCGGGCGAAGCTCGACACCGGCACGATCTGCCCGCCCGGTCCCATGACCTTGAGGTCGAGGAAGCGGCTGGGGTCGCGCCGGTCGGCCTCGCCCATCTGCGGGATGACCTTGTAGCTGCGCCCGTCGAGGTTGAAGCGGTTCACGTAGGCGCCGCCGAGGAACACGCCGAGTTCCTGGCCGACCTGGGTGAGGTCCAGGCCGAGGTCGGCCACGCGGTTGCGGTCGATCACCACGTTGGCCTGCGAGATGTCCACCTTCAGGTCGGTGTCGGCGAACATGAAGCGGTGCGAACCGCGCGCGGCCTTCACGAGGCTCTGCGCCACCGGCAGCATGTGCTCGATGTCATCGGTGGAGGTCACCACCATCTCCACGTCGAACTGCCCGGCGCCCGGCAGCGCGCCGGCCAGCGACACGAAGGCGCGCACGCCGGTCACCTCGCGCACCAGCCGGTAGGCCTCCGGCAGGATCTCCATGGCGCTGCGGTCGCGCTCGGAGTAATCCTTGAGCGACATGCCGCCGAACCCCGAGCTCCTGCGCGAGGCTTCCCAGCTCAGGGTGGCTTCCGGCAGCTGCAGCAGGCGGCGGACGATCTCCGCCGTGCGCTCGGCGGTGTAGCGCACCGAGGCGTCGGGGGCCGACTCGAGGTAGAAGCTGATCTCGCCCTGGTCCTCGGTCGGCGCCAGCTCGCGTGGGGAGAGCAGGAACAGCGGCACCAGCAGCAGGAGTGTGGCCCCGCCCGCGGCCAGCGTGGTGTTGCGCCAGGCCAGCGTGGCGTCCAGCACCCGGGCATAGCGCCCGCGCAGCCGCAGGAAATACGACTCCACGAGGACCGCGAGCCGCGGCCTCTCGCTGCGCTCCCGCACGAGGTGCGCGCTCATGACGGGCGAGAGCGTCAGCGCCACGACGCCGGACATGATCACCGCCACCGCCAGCGTGAAGGCGAACTCCTTGAAGAGCACGCCGGTCAGCCCCGAGAGGAAGCCGATCGGCGCATAGACCGCCGCCAGCGTGATGGTCATGGATACCAGCGGTGCAAACAGCTGGCGTGCGCTGGCGAGCGCCGCATCCACCCGGCGCATGCCCTGGTCGGCCAGCCGCTGCACGTTCTCGACGACGACGATGGCATCGTCCACCACGAGGCCCACCGAGAGGACGACCGCCAGCATCGTCAGCAGGTTGAGCGAGAAGCCCAGCAGGTACATGAAGATGGCGGTGCCGACCAGCGAGATCGGGATGGCCACCAGCGGCACCAGCGCGGTGCGCAGCGAGCCGAGGAACAGGAACACGACCAGGGCGACGATGGTCACGGTCTCGGCCAGCGTGGTGAAGATGCCGCGCAGCGCGTTGCGCATGTACAGGCTGCCGTCGTAGCCGACGAGCACCTTCACACCCACCGGCAGCGCGGGCTCGAGCTCGGCCAGGCGCTTGTAGAGCGCATCGGCCACCTCGAGCTCGTTCACGCCCGGCAGGGTCCACACCGCCATGAACACGGCGGGCTCGGCGTTCTCGCGCACCTCGGAGGATGCCTCCTCCGCGCCGAGCTCCACCTGCGCGAGGTCGCGCAGGCGGATCGTTGCGCCCTCCTTCTGGCGCACGATGAGGTCGGCGAACTCCTCGGCCGAGCGCAGGTCGGTGTTGGCCAGCAGGTCGACCTGCGCCGCCTGCCCCTCGGTGCGGCCGATCGCCGCCAGGTAGTTGTTGCGGCGGAGCGCGTCCCACACCTCGCGGGCGCTGACCCCGAGCGCGGCCATGCGCTCGGGGTCGAGCCAGATGCGCATGGCGAGCGGGGTGCCACCGGCAACCTCCGCCCGCTGCACGCCCACCACGGTGGAGAGCGCCGGCTGGACCGTGCGCGTCAGCCACTCGGTCATCTGCGCGCGGTCGAGGCGGTCGGACTTGTAGCTGATGTAGAAGCTGGCGTAGGGCCGGTCCGCGCGCTGCACGGTCACGGTGGGCGGCTCCGCATCGGCCGGCAGCTCGCCGCGGATCTGGTCGAGCCGGGCCCCGACCTCGGTGAGCGCCACGGCGCTGTTCGCGTTGAGCTTCAGGCGCACCGTGACCGTCGAGAGCCCTGCGACGCTCTGCGACTCGACGTAGTCGATGCCGGTCACCGAGGCGACCGCGCGCTCGACCGGCGTGGTGATGAAGCCGCGCACCACATCGGCGCTGGCGCCGATGTACATCGTCTGCACGATGATCGCGGCGCTCTCGATGCGCGGGTACTGCTGGATAGGCAGGTTCAGCGCCGCGCGGCCACCGACCAGCAGGATGGCGAGGCTCGCCACGATGGCGAGCACGGGTTTGTGGACGAAGGCGGCGAGCAGGCGGTTCATGAGCCGCGTGGCGCGGCGGGGCCGGGCGCCCCGGTCTGCCTGGCCGCTTCGGGAATCCGCACGCGCGATCCCTGGCGCAGCTTGAACGAGCCCTCGGTGGCCACCCGCTCGCCGGCCGCCAGCCCATCGAGGATCACCACCTCCTCGCCGAGCGTCGGCCCGGTGCGCACGAAGCGCTGCTCGGCGGTGAGACCCTGCGGATCCTGCGGGTTCTCGCGGACCACGTAGACGTGGTCGCCGAAGGCGGCACGCCGGACGGCGGCGAGCGGCACGGCCAGCACGTCGCGCGGCGCGGTGGCCGCCACCGTGACATCGACGAAGGCGCCGGGCCGCAGCGTCGCGGCCGCGGGCGCCTCGGCCCGCACGCGCACCGTGCGCGAGGCCTCATCCACGCGCGCATCGATGGCGCGGATGATGGCGGTGGCACCCACGGGCAGGCCGTTGCCCGCCAGGTGCACCTCGGCGCCCGGCGCCAGCTGCGCGGCGATGTCCTGCTGCAGGCGGAAGTCCACGTAGACGGTGTCCGCCAGGCTCTCGAGCGTGGTCAGGCCGGTGCCGGCGGCGAGGTACTGGCCAGGATGCACGTCGCGCAGGCCGATGCGCCCGCGGAACGGGGCGCGCAGCGTGCGCCGCGCGATGGTCGTCGCCACGACGTCGCGGCGCGCCTCGGCCTGGGCGAGCTGCGCCTCGGCACGGTCCACCTCCGCCTGCGTGCCGGCACGCTGCTCGATCAGCTTGCGGGTGCGCTCGGCGGTGAGCCGCGCCAGCGTGATGTCGGCCTCGGCGCTGCGCAGGTCGGCGCGCTCGGTGCGCGTATCGAGCTCGATCAGCAGCTGGCCGGCCTCGACGACCTGGCCCGAGCTGAAGGCCACGCGGGCGACGGTGCCGGCCAGCTCGTTGCTCAGCGTGACGAACTGCTGGGCGACGACCGTGCCCGGGGCGCTGGCGGTGACCTGCCACTGGACGGGATGCGCCGTGGCGACATCGACCGCTTCCGCCGGGTTGGCGAAGGCCGCACCGGCCTTCATCGCCGCGGTCACGCGCCAGTACTTGTAGGCACCCAGCAGGCCGGCCACGACGACGAGGGCCAGGACGATCACAACGAGCGCGCGTCGGTTCATGCCGGGATTCTACGTGCTGGACATGCGGCCGTGGAACAGCCCCCCCCGGATTCCGGCGGAAATGGCTCGTGTCATGGATGAAGCCCGGCCGGCGCACCCCCGCGCCGCCAGCACGGCTGCGGCGCTTTGCCGCAGCCGCCGCTCGCCTGCATCAACTCGATTCCCGCGTCTTCCAATGTGTCGCGCGATGCGCCTTTCAATAGCAAGGGAGCCAGCTTCTTCATCTCCGCCTGCTGCTGTAGCAGCGTCGAGCGTCGAGCCCGTGCGCGCGATCGTTGACACAAACCTGCTGATCGCCGTGGTCCTGTGGCGCTGGGCAACCTGCTGGGGGAGCGGATAATATGGCATCGCCCATGACGCGCAACGAGTCCACGCCGGGCTCGTCATGGCCACACGACAAGGAGACCGTCCTATGCACGCGCATTCGGCCAAGCAGGAAGCCCTCCACGCCATCGAGCGGCTCCCCGACGACGTCCCCTTCGATGAGATCGTCTATCGGCTCTACGTGCTCGGGAAGGTCCAGCAGGGCCTCAAGGACATCGACGCCGGCCGCACCGTCTCCACCGAGGAACTCGCCCGCGAGATCGAAGCCTGGTGAGCGCCCCTCGCTGGTCGCAGCGAGCGCGGGCGGATTTGAAGGCGATCCACGACTACATCGCCAAGGACTCTCCCGCCAACGCCAAGGCTGTCGTGCGCGACATCCTTGAGCGCGCCACGATGCTTCCCGACACCCCGCGCATCGGCCGGCGCGTGCCCGAGCTCGACGATCCCGAGATCCGCGAAGTCCCGGCCCACTCCTGGCGGGTCATCTACCAGCTGCGCGGTGACGAGGTATTCATCGTCACCCTGGTCCACCGCCGCCGCGCCCCCACCCCCGAGGAGCTGCGCCGCTGAGCCCCGTGCCGGGGGCAGTGCCGGCTGGCAGGTGGTGTTCTGCAAGCGATGCAGGATAGCCAGCGGCTTGCTGTTGGGGCCCATTTGGGCCTAAGACCTACCCGCCACCGCGCTGACCACGCAGGCCACATCGTGGCCCGTTGGCCGCCGCGAGGCTATCCTGCATCACCTTGGATTTGGCACCACTGCGATCGGGGCGGCAGCCACCTATCGCTGCCAAGGTCGCTGCTCAGCCAACTTGGCCGCGTATGCGGGTTGCCACCCAGTTGACGGCAAACGGGCTGCCCCACAGCGCCACCTGCAGCGCGGCAACGGTCACGAAGCTCAGCGTCGCAACTGGCGGAGGATCATGGTAGAGCGCATTGCTACCGATTGCTGTGTCCACAACGAAGGCCACGAGCATCACAGCCAGGTAGACCGGAACGGCACGCCAGGGCGTTCCGATCAGCAGCGCCACGTACAGCGTCAGCCACCACGCGCATAACAATGCGTACGCGGCACGCGAATCGCTGCCACCAAAGACGCGGGTCACAACAACCAAAGTCGCCACCCAGATCACCGCATGGATCGCACCAAGAATCGCCGGCCGTGAATTCATCGCCTGAATCCCGCGATCACTGAACGGTGAGCGGCACTATGCCGTTGGGATCATTTCGTATGTCCTGCAGCAGCTCATCCGTCAGCGAGTTCCCGAAGATTCCCCCACCAAAATCGATGCACCCCGCAGATCCCGGGATTTGCCCGCCATGGAGGAAGAACCCTGACCTCCCCATCACATTCGTCGCCGGCAGCGGATGCAAGGACACTCGCCAGCTACCCCAGTCCCCACGGAGTTGGCGCAGCAGAGTTCCGAACGCTCCGAGTTGGGAGATCTCGCTAACATTAAGCTGATATTTTCCCGGCGGAAGTGGTCCCTGATTCTTATTCGCCGAGCACTTTGGATTGTTCTGGCACTGTCCGCGCCCAGAGGTGATCGGAATGGAGTACGGTGGTCGGCCCTTAACAGTTCGTTGAAATTCTCGGTGCGCATGGATGCGGCGCAGCGGTCATAATCGTCGGTGTGTTTGTGGCGTGCGGAAGGACGGAGGCACGATGCGCGGCGCGGATGTGACGCAGGAGCGATT
>JADYZO010000122.1 GCA_020853135.1 Gammaproteobacteria bacterium | reverse complement strand
CCCATCACCTTCGTCAACGCCGAGGTCAGCGTCGTCTTCCCATGGTCAACGTGGCCAATCGTGCCAACGTTCAGGTGCGGCTTCTTGCGTTCAAATTTTGCTTTCGACATCGTCGCTTTCTCCAGGCGTCTTGCTCAGCAAGCCACGGGCCGCCACGGCGGCGCCGGACTTCGTGATGACCAACAGAAACAATCCGAACTCGTTACAGCTTCCCGACCTGCATCTTCTGGAGCCCACAACCGGAGTTGAACCGGTGACCTCTTCCTTACCAAGGAAGTGCTCTACCTACTGAGCTATGTGGGCGGAAACCTGGGGACATCTCCCCGCGCTACACAGCCTTCAGCAACCCGTTCACTGCGGACTCCATACCCGCCAATGGAGCGGGTGATGGGAATCGAACCCACGTCATCAGCTTGGAAGGCTGAGGTTCTACCATTGAACTACACCCGCCAGCTCACCCGACTCCGGTCCACCGGAGCTGGAAACTCCGGCGCGCAGCAACCCGTGCACCATGCGCTGCTGCAGCGATGGGGCCCGGGTTCTTTGGTTCTTCATTCGCTCTCGGTCCGCGTTCGCGGGTCCTGGATCCTCCCCGCCCCCAGATGGACTGGTGGAGGGGGAAGGATTCGAACCTTCGAAGGTATAAACCAGCAGATTTACAGTCTGCCCCCGTTGGCCGCTTGGGTACCCCTCCGCGGACGGAAGTCGGCCATTGTCCGATTCGTGCGAGCCAGTGTCAACAAGGAGGCTGCTACAGAAACCCGCCTTCCAGGCAGGCATCGAGCCGCTGCGGGCGCAGGAAGCACCCGGATTGCCGGAAGCTGGTGCCGGAAGCGGGACTTGAACCCACAACCTACCGCTTACAAGGCGGTTGCTCTGCCAGTTGAGCTATTCCGGCAAGGACACCTTGTGCAGGACGCCAACCCGGGGTGCCGGCCCGGATTCTAGTTAATCGGTGCGGTTGCGCCAACCGGAGCGGAGCGGCAGGGGACCGTCTCCGCCCGCAGGATCTCCCCGGACTCCTGGCTGAGATCGTCCAGCCCCGGCGGCCCGGCAGGGGTCATCGGCAGGAGCAGCCAGTACTGCGTCCCGGCCCGGTAGCGATCGGTCAACTGCGGATGAAAGCCCAACTCTGCTGCCCGCGCTGCCACCCGTTCGGCATGGGCCTTGTCCCGGAAGACCCCCAGGGACACCGTAAATGGCGGCGCAGACTGGAAGACATAGGCGTCGGGTACGCCGGCAGCCGCCAGCCGCGCCACCATCCGGTCGGCCTCTTCCCGGCCCGGCACGCTCTCCAGTTGCACCCAGTGGCCCACCCAGACCTGGCCATCCTCGGTTTGCGTGCTGGCCGTTATCCCCCGGCCCAGCAGCCGGGCACGCAGCCTGTCGAGCACCTGGCCATCCAGGATGGGTCCGATCCGCGTACAGCGCCCCTCGCTGCCCTCGCCTCCCGCCCCGGTGACCGCGCCCTCGCCCGGACCCATGCCGGGTGCAGGCCCGGATGGGCCGCCGCCGGGCTTCTCCACCACCTCGCCGTGATGCCGTATCGCCAGCTGCAGGGCGGTTCCCGGCCCGGCAGCACCGGACTGGCGTGGCGGGACATCCGGCGGGGCAATCCACAGCCGCCAGCCCGCGAACAGGAGGTTCGCCAGCAGCAGGATCAGGAACAGGTTTCTCACGGCTGCCTCACCGATCTGGCCCTGCGCACACTCGATCCGGCCCAGCCATGCCCGGCAGGGCCAGGCCCTCGAGGACCAGCAGCGGACGATGCTCGGAGGGCACGGACAGCAGCGGGCGCAACTCCCCGGCATCACCACCGGTCAGCACCAGCACGGGCGTTGTCCCGTCCCGCACGCCAAATGCCTTCCAGCAGGACTCCACGAGGGAAACACCCGCCCGGCGGGCGCCCTTGCGCATGCAGGCTTCCGTATCCCGGCCCCAGGCTTCGCCGGCATCAACAGGATCAGGCAGCAGCCCGGCAGCCGGCGCGATCCTGCCGGTGGCACCGACCAGCGCCTGGCGCATCAGCATCGGGCCGGGCACGATGAACCCACCCAGGTGTTCACCATCCGCCTCCACGACATCCACGGTCCAGGCCGTGCCGGCATCCACGACACACACGGCGGAACGATAACGCGTGTATGCGGCGACCAGCGCCAGCCAGCGATCGACCCCGAGCTGGCGCGGCTCGTGATAGCCATTGCGGACGCCTGCCGCGGCGGACCGGGTGCAGGCCACGTGGACCGGCGCCCGGGCAGCGTGCTGCAACGCCATGTCCAGTTCAGCGGTCACCCCGCCTGCAGCCACACTGGCGAGACGCACTTCCTCGGCCCTCCGGCCGGCAAGGATCCGGGCCACCAGCGTCCCGATCCCGATGCCGGCATGCACGAGGGCGCCAGGATCCCGCAGTTCGGCGCCCACGAGCCAGGCCCACTTGACACGTGAATTGCCGAAATCGACGAGCAGCTTCACGACCCATCCCTCAGCGTGACGTCCCCCGCATAAACGGCGCCGATCCCCTCCGGGCCCTCCACCAGCAGGGCGCCATCCGCAGCGATGCCGGCCGCGATGCCCGCGATGCGCGCCGCGCCTGTCGTGATGGTCACGGGGCGGCCGCAGAGATAGTCGTGCCGGCGCCACTCCTCAGCCAGCGGCGCGAAGCCATCCACGGCAAAGCCCGCCAGAACGCCATGCATCGAACCAATCAGCGCCGCCGCCAGGGCATTGCGGCCACCCATCGCTGCCACCACCGCGGGATCCAGCCCCACTGGAGCCATGCCACCATCGTCCACCACATCCTGGCGCAGGCCGGCCGGCACGACGAGGTTCAGGCCGAGGCCGACGACTGCACGCAGCGGCCCGCGGGCGTCCCCGTCCACATCGACGAGGATGCCGGCCAGCTTGGCCCCACCCAGGAGGACGTCGTTGGGCCATTTCAGCTGCACGGGGCCGGCGCCAACCACGGCCAGGGTCCGGCAGGCGGCCACACCGGCCGCCAGTGACAGCGCTGGCAGATCCCGTGGTGCCGCGGCAAAGGACCAGGCGAGAGAGAGGCAGAGGCCACCGCCGTAGGGCGACAGCCAGCGCCGCCCGCGCCGCCCGCGTCCCGCAGTCTGGTATTCGGCCAGCAGGCACCGCCAGCGGCCGGCGGCCGGCGCCGGCGCGGCGACCAGCGCAGCACTCGTCGAACTGATGACTCCGGCCACCTCGAGCGACTCGCAGGCCAGCCGCGCAGCTGCTGCAAGACCCGACATGATGCGGCTGCGGTCGAGCAGGTCCAGGGGACGCGCCAGACGATAGCCGTGCCCGGGAACAGCGTGGATGTCCAGGCCGAGCTCCCGCAACCTGCGTACCTGTTTCCATACGGCAGCGCGTGAAAGCCCAAGCGAAGCAGCCAGCGCACTGCCGGAGCGGACTTCACCGCCGGCCAGCGCGCCGAGCAGGGCCTCGCGCGTGGACATCAACGCCTCAACGCTGGCGACGCAGCAGCATGAGGCCCGCCATGCGGTTCTCGCGCCGCTGCAGCATCCGCAGGATGTTGCTGCGGTGGGTATAGATGATGAAGGCCGCGAGCAGCACGAGGAACAACAGCAACCCGGGACTGCCTGGCGGGCCGGTCAGCAGGAGGAATACCGGCAGCACGACCGCGGCCACCATGGTCGAGAGGCCAACGAACCCGGTCGTGGTGGCCACCAGGAGCCAGGCCACCAGGCCGGGCACGAGCAGCGCCGGGGCCAGTGCGCCCAGCGTACCGATGGCGGTTGCCGCGCCCTTGCCCCCGGCGAAGCCGAACCAGACCGGGTAACAGTGCCCGGCAATCGCCGCGGCGGCACAACAGATGGGCAGCCATGATGCATCGATGCCCGGGCCACCCCAGCCCGGATCGAGGCCCGGCAGCAATGCCACGCCGACATAGCCCTTGCCGACGTCGATAACCATGACGCCCAGCGCAAACCACTTGCCGCGCGCCCGCAGGGCATTCGTGCCGCCCGCACTGCCGCTGCCCACGGTCCTGATGTCGGGGCCGCCGAGGAGCTTGCCCAGCACCAGACCGCCGTTGAGCGACCCGAGGAGATAGGCGAGGAGCACCTTGACACCGAGCTCCAGCATGAACCGTCCCCTCCCAGCCAACGACAGCGAAAAATTCTAGCACCGCGCCTTCCGGCCGTTCGCGCGCCGAAGCCGGCTGCGCGCCTACCCGGCTGGCGTGCCAAGCCAGGCCCGCCGGCGGGCCACGGCGGCTTCCCCGGCATCGGCGTCGAAGGCCAGGTAGCAGCTGTCCTTCGGCGCCTCGGCAACCTCGACGCCGATGCGCAGCAGTTCATCGCGGCGGAAGACGTGCAACTCCACCGACCGGCCCGGTTCCAGCGTCCCGGTCACCGCGTCGAACGCCTCGGCATTGAGCCGCAGGCCATCCAGGGCCAGCAGTTCGTCATCCGCGCACAGGCCGGCAGCCTGGGCCGACCCGCCATCCAGCACGTGACTGATGCGGATACTTCCGTTCACGGTGCGGGTACGCAACCCCAGCCAGGACCGCGCCTGGTTGCCGCGCTTCGGCGGGGTGCCGCCTGCATCCGCAGCACCCTCCGTGCAGCGCAGGTGCAGGCGCACGCCGAACTGCGCCAGCAGTATGCCCACGGGCGGATCCACCGTGCCGCGCAGGCTGGCCCGGAAGAATTCCCCGAGGTCCATGCCGGCCACCTGCGCGGCCAGTTCCTCGAAGGCGCCATCCTGGAGCGCGATGCCCTCACGGCCATGCGTGTCCCAGAGGACGCGCATGATGTCATCCAGGGAAACACGCCCCCCGGTGCGCAGGCGCACCTCGAGGTCCAGCGCCAGCGCGACCATCGCACCCTTGGCGTAGTAGCTCACCTGCGAGTTGGGAGCATTCTCGTCGGGGCGGTAGAACTTGATCCAGGCATCGAAGCTTGCCTCCTCCAGCGTCTGGCGCCGGCGCCCCGCACTGCGGTATACGGCGGTGAGGTTGCGCCCGAGGAGCTCGAGGTATGACTCCGCGTTGACCAGCCCGGAACGCAGCAACGCCAGGTCATCGTAATAGGAGGTGATGCCCTCGAAGATCCACAGCTGGCGCGTGTAGGCCTCCCGCTCCAGGCTGGCGGTGGCCAGCTCGGCCGGGCGGATGCGCTTGACGTGCCAGGCGTGGAAGTACTCATGGCTCGCGAGGCCGAGGAAGTTGCGGTAATCACGACTCATGCCCGCCTGCCCGGGGCGCGGCAGCCGGTCGCGGTGGCAGACCAGTGCCGAGGAATCGCGGTGCTCGAGCCCGCCGGGACCCTCCCCGGTCAGCCGCACGAGGAACAGGTACCGCGGCATGGGCGCCGGCCTGCCGAAGAAATCGACATGCCAGGCGCACAGCCGCGCAAGATCGCCCTGCAGGCGCACCAGGTCGGCATCGTGCCGGCCCGCCAGCACCAGGGCATGCGGGATTTCGCCAGCCTCGAACTCGACGATGTCGAGCGGACCCATCAGTACGGGATGATCAATGAGTGCCGCATAGCCATCGGCCTCGAAGGCGCCGAACTCCCACTCCGCACCGGTGAGCCGCCGCAGCGTGGTCGCCACCTGCCACTCGCCGGCCAGCGCATCCTCGCCGGGACTCAGGTGGACCACATGCCGCCCATCCTCGTGGCCGTGCACGCACGGGAACACACTCGACCCGTTGAAGAATGCACCGGCCGGGTCGAGGTGGGCACCGCGCACGGACAGGTCGCTGGCGTAGATCTCGGCCCGCAACACCAGATCGCCCTCCACCGGGGCCGCCCGCCATGTGGATTTGTCGAGCTTGCGCAGCGCCACGGGTTCACCGCCGCTGCTGGCGCTGAGCGTCATGACGTGGCGCGCAAAATCCCGGATCAGGTAGCTTCCCGGGACCCAGGCGGGGAACGAGACGACTTGCCCGCCCGGGTCGGGGCTGCGCACCCGGCAGGCCACCTCGAAGACCCGCGAGCCTGGCCTGCGCAACCGCAGGTGGTAGGTGACAGGTGCCTCGACAAGGCTTGCGGTCGTGTCGGTCATGGCGAGACTCTAGCAGTTCGGGACAGTCCGCCGGGAACAGCTGACGGCCCGCCGGTCCGGGCATCGCGCACGACGGCTCAACCCAGCAAGGACTCGAACAGCCGGAGGTGCCCATCGATCGTGCGCTCTGGCGAGAATTCCCGGCCGATCCGCGCGCGGGCCCGCTGTCCCATGGCGGGAAGCTGCGCGCGCTGGCGATAGGCGGCCTGCAGGGCATCGGACAGGGCGCCGACCGAGCCGCGCTCAATCACCCAGCCGCTGTCCCCGTGCACCACGAGTTCAGGCATGCCCCCGGCATCGGATACGATCGCGGGGATGGCCTGGGCCATTGCCTCGATGACCGTCTTCGGCAGCCCTTCGCGCAGGGAGGGCTGCACGTACAGGGATGCTCCCGCGACCAGGCGCACCACGTCGCTGCGATGCTCGACCAGGTGGATGCGGGATTTCCAGGGGCTGGCCTCGCGGATGACCGCATAGGGCTTGCCGGAGACCCCACGGCCCACGATGAGAAGATGAGCATCCGGATTCTGCAGCACGCCATCCGCCGCCTCGAGCAACAGGGCGAGTCCCTTCCCTGGCCGGGCGTTGGCGACGCAGGCGATCACGAACGCCTGGTCTGGAATGCCAAACTCCGACAGATCCGCATGGACCGGCGGAAACCAGGCGAGGTCGTGGCCCTTGTACACCGTCGTGATGACGACGCCGCGCCGCCACACCCGGCTGCGCACCGCCTGTTCCACCGCCTTCGACACGCAGCAAATGGCATCGACACGCGGGTGGAGATGGGTCAGGTAGGCGGTCGGGTCATGACGGTACAGGCCGCCCGCCGTCCCACGATAGGTCACGAACCTGACTGGCAACCCGATGGTGGCGAAGGCCAGGCTGGTGATGGTCTTCGAGTTCATCCCGTAGGCGATGTCGTATCGCCCGGCCCGCAACTCGCGCCGATACGCGCGGATGGTCGAGAGGCTCAGCTTGCGCTGCGGATAGACGTCGAGGATCCGGATGCCCGCCTGCCGCAGCCAGGCGCAATGCTCCGGCCGGCCACGGGTGGCCATGGTGACCTCGTGCCCGCGCGCCACCAGCCCGGCGAACAGCGCGGCCTCCGGGCGCACGCTGTTCCAGGTGTCGAGGTAGGCGCTGGCAGCGAAGATCCTCACCCGCCTGGATCCCTTGCGCGAAGCCGGCTCATCCCGCTGCCGACCGGAGATCAGCCGGCGGCCGGGTTTCCGCCGGCAGCACCCGGACGGCGCTGCGCCTCATGCAGCTCGTTCAACTTCAGGTACTTGATGTAGGACCGGAAGGCACTGGTCATCGCGATCGTGCGACCATCGATGCCGCGGAACAGGCCGCCGCGCAGGATGAGCTGGCGAAACAGGGAAGCCAGCGCGCTGGTCGCCGGCTTCCATGCCGACGGCGGACGGCCAGCCTCGAACATCCCGCGGGCGTCAAGCGACGTCACCTGGTTGATCTTCGCGACCCAGTCACTGACATCGTCATAGGTGTAATGCAGGATGTGTCCCGGGGCCCGTACGATCCTGGGGACAACCACGCCGGCATGGCCGAACTTGTCGGCGTATCCAGCCCTGGTGCGGTTGTACAGGCGGGTAATGAAGTCCGGGTACCAGCCGGGACCGCGGACCCAGTGGCCGCCCAGGAAACTCTTGCGGTTGAATTCATAGCCCACGGCAGGGTCCGCGAGATCCAGGCCGGGGATCGCTGCCGCCATGTCCCCGTCCATGCGCTCATCGGCGTCGAGCGCGAGGATCCAGTCGTGGGCAGCCTCCTTCTCGGTGATCCCGCGCTGCCTGCCCTCGCCAAGGTACTTCTGGGAAACGACCCGCGCACCGGCCGCCCGGGCCAGCTCACAGGTGCGGTCCGTACTGAGGGAATCCACGACGACCACCTCATCGCAGACCCGCAGCAGCGAGGCGATGCACGCCTCGATGTGGTCCTCTTCGTTATAGGTGATGATCGCGCCGCTGATGTGAGGCATGGGTGGCGGCCCTCCCTGAAATGAAAAGGCCGTCCCGGGAATCCGGGACGGCCTTTTGCGCAAAAGATGCCTGGCAGTGACCTACTCTCACATGGGGAAGCCCCACACTACCATCGGCGCTGGACGTTTTCACTTCTGAGTTCGGAATGGGATCAGGTGGTTCCCGCCCGCTATGGCCGCCAGGCAAT
>JADYZO010000121.1 GCA_020853135.1 Gammaproteobacteria bacterium | reverse complement strand
CTCGCGCCGCGTGCGCTTGCGCTGGCCGAGACCCTCGGCATCACCGAACGAATATTGCATCGATCTCATCCCCGAAGCAGTTCGCCATTGTCGCCGAACATGGCAGAATTGTTCAGAGTTTCCCTAGTGGACACCGAGGTCGCGGGCGAGGCGCAGCAGGCTCGTGGCCATCACGAGCACGCCGACGCCGATGGTGAGAGGTCGCGCCGCCACGCGGCGCGCGAGCAGGGCCGCAAACGGCGCGGCGAGCAGGGCGCCACCCAGCAGGCCGAGCGCAATCCCGGAGAGACTCGCGAAGCCGACGCGGGACACGAGCAGGCCGAACACGGTCGCGGCGACGAAGGTCTCGGCGACGTTGCCCGTGCCGACGACGTGGCGCGGGCTCGCGCCGAGCGCGACGAGGTTGCTCGTCACGAGCGGTCCCCACACGCCCGAGATCGCCTCGAGCAGCCCGCCGGCGAAGCCGACGCCGCCCTGCGCACGCCAGGAGGCGTGGTTCGGCGCGGCGCGGGTGGTCCGCCACACGATGAAGGCACCCGCCGCGAACAGGTAGAGGCTGATCCCGACGCCGATCCAGTGCGAGAAGCTGCGTGCCAGGAGCGTGGCTCCCGCGACTCCGCCGAGGATGCCCGCGACGGCGAGCGCGACCAGCATCCGGCCATCGACGTTGCGCATCATCACGTGCGAGAGGCCCGAGGCGGCACCGGTGAAGATCTTTGCGCCGTTGACCGAGGCGCTCGCGATCTCGCGCGGCACCCCGGCCGCCGCGAGCGCGGCCGAGCTGATCGCGCCGAAGCCCATGCCGAGCGCACCGTCGAAGACCTGGGCGAAGAAGCCCACGGCGGCGAACGCCCAGGTCTCCGGACTGGCGAGGATTGCGGGTATGGCCTGCCACATAGGGGCGGGGAGTGTGCCGGGCCGCAGTGGGAGGGACGATACTTTTCGATTATGTGGGTATAGCCCTGAAATCGACGACGCGGCATGCACCCGCCGGTAGTCTTTGCCGCCGATGTCCGCCCTGCCCGCATTGCCGCTGCCCCCGACCGACGCGCAACCCCTGCCGGATGCGCGGCTGCGTCTCCTTGCGGAGTTGACGCAGGGCCTCGATGCCGGCGCCCTCCTGTACGTCTCCGGGTACGCGGCCGGGCTCGCCGCCGCACAACGCCGCGGCCTCCTCCCGGCCCAGGCCGGCGGGCGTGCGCACGAGGAGACACCCGGCCTGCAGCGCCCGCGCGCGACGGTGCTCCATGCCTCGCAGACCGGCAACGGCCGGCGGATCGCCGAAGCGCTGCTCGCCACGCTGGAGGCGCGCGGCCTGGCCGCGCGCGCCGTCGCGGCCGGTGACTACGCCGTCCGCGAGCTCGCGCAGGAGCGCCTGCTGTACCTCATCGCGAGCACGCACGGGGACGGGGATCCGCCGGAGGATGCCCGCGCGTTCTTCGATTTCCTCCTCGGTCGCAAGGCACCCGGCCTCAAGGGGCTGCGCTACGCGGTGCTCGCGCTCGGGGACTCCGGCTACCCGAAGTTCTGCGAGGCCGGGCGCATTGCCGACGAGCGGCTCGCGGCACTCGGCGCGACGGCGCTTGCGCCCCGCGTCGATTGCGACGTCGATTTCGGCGCGGCATCCGCCGCCTGGTCGGACACCGCGCTCCGGCACGCGCTCGACATCCTGAAACCGGGTGGCGACGAGCCACGCCTGGCCAGCGTGTCGCCGCTGCGTGCGCCGGCGCCCTCCGTCGCGACCCGCGATGCGCCCGTGGTGGCGGAAGTGCTGGTCCGCCAGCGCATCACCGGGCGCGCGAGCGATCATCCGGTGACGCACCTGGAAATCGCGGCCCCGGCCGACCGGCTCGCCTACGAGCCTGGCGATGCGGCCGGCATCTGGCACCACAACCCGGATTTCATCGTCGCCCGTATCGCCGAGATGTTGAAGCTCGACCTCACCGCGTCTGTCGCCTGCGGTGGCGAGGAGCGCACGCTCGGCGAGTGGCTGATGCATCACCGGGAGATCACGCGCCTGTCGCGGCCGGTGCTCGAGGCGCACGCCAGGCGCTCTGGAGCCCCGGCGCTGGAGGCATTGGTCAGGGGCGGGGCACAGGCCCGGGCCGCGGCGCTCCGCGACTGGCAGCTGCTCGACCTGCTCGAGGCGCATGCGGCCGACTGGACGGCCGGGGACCTCGTCGCCGCGCTGCGCCCGCTTGCACCCCGCCTGTATTCGATCGCCTCGAGCCGCAGCGAGGTGGGGGACGAACTCCACCTCACCGTCGCCGCGGTCGACTACCGGCGCCACGGCGCCCGTCGCGTGGGGGCGGCGTCGCATTTCCTCGCCTCGGAGGCCCCGGCGCTGCGGGTCTACATCGAGCCGAACACGCGCTTTCGCCTGCCGGCGGATGGGGACCGCGACATCATCATGATCGGCGCGGGCACGGGCATCGCGCCCTATCGCGGCTTCCTGCAGGAACGCGGCGTGGCCGGGGCCCGTGGCCGCAACTGGCTCATCTTCGGTGCGCGGCGCCTTGCCGGCGATTTCCTCTACCAGGCCGAATGGCTCGCCGCCCGCAAGCGCGGGCTGCTGCACCGGCTGGATTTCGCCGCCTCGCGCGATGGGGCCTGGAAGGTCTACGTGCAGGACCGCCTGCGCGAGCACGGCGCGGAACTGTGGCGCTGGATCGAGGGTGGCGCCTCCCTCTATGTCTGCGGCGATGCGGCCCGCCTCGCGCCCGCCGTGCACGCCGCGCTCGCCGACGTGGTGCGCACGCACGGCGGCCACGCGCAGGACTCGGCGCAGGCCTGCCTCGACGAGCTGGTGTCCGCCCGGCGCTACCTGCGGGACGTGTACTGACATGGGCGAGTCCATTCTGTCGCCGGTGGAGCACATCAAGGCGGCCAGCCGCGGGCTGCGCGGCACGCTCGAGGCCGGCGTTGCCGATCTCCCGACCGGTGCGCTCGGCGGGGATGACACGCAGCTGCTCAAGTTCCACGGCAGTTACCAGCAGGATGACCGCGACCTGCGCGAGGAGCGCCGCCTGCAGAAGCTGGAGCCCGCTTACAGTTTCATGATCCGCACGCGGCTGCCGGGCGGCGTGTGCACGCCGGGGCAGTGGCTGGCGCTCGATGCCATCGCGCGCACGCACGGCAATGGCACCCTGCGCCTCACGACGCGCCAGGCCTTCCAGTTGCACGGCGTGGTGAAGCGTGACCTCAAGGCCACCATCGCGGCGATCAACGCGACGCTGATCGACACGATCGGCGCCTGCGGCGACGTGAACCGCAACGTGATTGCCAGCGCGAACCCGATGCAATCCACGCTGCACGCCGAGGTCCATGCCTGGGCGGCGCGGATCTCCGGGCATCTGCTGCCGCGCACGCGTGCCTACCACGAGATCTGGCTCGACGGGGCCAGGGTTGCCGGCACCCCGGAGGCGGAGCCGATCTACGGGGAAACCTACCTGCCGCGCAAGTTCAAGGTCGCGATCGCGGTACCGCCCACCAACGACGTCGAGGTCTTCGCGCATGACCTCGGTCTGGTCGCCATCGCCGGTAGTGGCGCCGGTGGCGCAGACCTCGCGGGCTTCAACGTGGCCGTGGGCGGCGGACTCGGCGTCACGCACGGTGATCCGGCCACCTACCCGCGCCTCGCGCAGGTCATCGGCTTTGTCGCGCCCGGGGACACGCTCGCCCTGGCGGAGGCCATCGTCACGACGCAACGGGACTTCGGTGACCGGTCCAACCGCAGGCGCGCACGCCTGAAGTACACGATCGAGACGATGGGCATCGAGGCCTTCGTCGCGGAAGTGCAGCGGCGCGCGGGCGTGCAGCTGGCGGCGGCCCGGCCGTACCGGTTCACGAGCAGCGGCGACCGCTTCGGCTGGACCCGTGGAGTCGGGGACCGCTGGCACCTGAACCTGCGCATCCCGGCCGGGCGCATCGCTGACCGCGACGGCGCGCGCCACCTCACCGGCCTGCGGGCGGTCGCCGCTGTGCATCGCGGCGATTTCCGGCTCACCCCGAACCAGAACCTGATCGTCGCGAACGTGGCCGCCGGGGGCCGCGCGGCGATCGATGAGCTGGTGCGCGACCATGGCCTCGACCTTCACGCGCGCACGCCGCCGACGAGCCGCGATGCGCTTGCCTGCGTCGCGCTGCCCACCTGCCCGCTGGCCATGGCCGAGGCCGAGCGCTACCTGCCTGGATTCCTCGCCGTCTTCGAGGCGCGCCTCGCCCACCACGGCATTGCGCAGGTGCCGGTGCTCGTGCGCCTCTCCGGCTGCCCGAACGGCTGCTCGCGGCCGTATCTCGCGGAGGTTGCGCTCATCGGCAAGGCGCCGGGGCGCTACAACCTGCACCTCGGCGGCGACGCGACCGGGGAGCGCCTCAACGTGCCCTACCGCGAGAACCTCACGGAAGCCGGGATCATCGCGGCGCTCGATCCGCTGCTGCAGCGGTTCGCGGCGGAGCGCCGGCCGGAAGAGCGATTTGGAGATTTCCTGTGGCGCACGAAGTTGCTGTCCGCATGACGACGGCCGCGGCGGCCGCGCAGGTCGCGCGGGCGCGCGACGGCGACGCGCAGGCGCTCGGGGCGCTCAATGCCCTGCTGGCGTCGCTGCCGGCGGCCGGGCGCATCGCCTTTGCCTTCGACCACCTGCCGGGGGCGCATGTGCTGTCCTCGAGCTTCGGCGCCCAGGCTGCCGTGGCACTGCACCTGGCCACGCGGGTCGCGCCGGACGTGCCGGTCGTCCTCGTCGACACGGGCTACCTCTTTCCCGAGACCTACCGCTTCGTCGACGAGCTGACGCAGCGGCTGAACCTCAACCTGCACGTCGCGCAGCCGGCGGTTTCCGCCGCGTGGATGGAGGCACGCCATGGCCGGCTCTGGGAGGGCGG
>JADYZO010000120.1 GCA_020853135.1 Gammaproteobacteria bacterium | reverse complement strand
TGCGCCGCAAGCCCTATTCGGTGATCCTGCTCGACGAGGTCGAGAAGGCGCACCCGGACGTCTTCAACGTGCTGCTCCAGGTGCTCGACGACGGCCGGCTCACCGACGGGCAGGGCCGCACCGTGGACTTCAGGAACACCGTGGTCGTCATGACCTCCAACCTCGGCACGCAGCGCATCCAGCGCCTGGCGGCCGAGGGCAATTACGAGCGCATCAAGGCCGATGTCATGGAGGAGGTGACCGGCCACTTCCGCCCCGAGTTCATCAACCGCGTGGACGACATCGTGGTCTTCCACCCGCTGTCGGCGGCGCAGCTGCGCCAGATCGCGGGCATCCAGCTCGGCTACCTGCGCCAGCGCCTCGCCGGGCGCGACATGGGCCTGACGCTGTCCGGGGCGGCCCTGGACCTCCTGGCCGAGGCGGGATTCGACCCGGTCTACGGCGCCCGCCCGCTCAGGCGGGCCATCCAGACCCGTATCGAAAACCCCCTCGCTCAGGAGATACTGAAGGGGCATTTCGGCCCGGGCGACACCATCGAGGTGGACGTCGCCGGGGGCGATCTGGTATTCCGTGCGCGCGAGGCCCCGGCCGCGTGAGCCGGCCGGGCCGGCCAAACCATCAGCCACAGGTGAGACATGCCAATTTTCGACTACCGCTGCAAGCAGTGCGGCCACAGCTTCGATGCCCTGCAGAAGCTCGGCGATGAGCCGCTGACCCGCTGTCCCGAGTGCGGCAAGGCCGCGCTGGAGAAGCTGGTCTCCGCCCCGGCCCTCCAGCTCAAGGGCGGAGCGAAGGGCGGCGCGGGTCACAGCCATTCCCACGGCGGGCAGACCCACAGCCATGGCGGCTGCGGTTGCGGTCACAAGCACTGAGGCCGGCTGGGGACTGAACCGTGCCGATCTATGAGTACGCCTGCCAGAAGTGCGGGCATGAGTTCGATGCCTTGCAGAAGGTCAGCGACGGCCCGTTGCGCAAGTGCCCGGAGTGTGGTGCCCTGCGCCTGAAGCGGCTGGTCTCGGCGCCGCAGTTCCGCCTCAAGGGCACCGGCTGGTACGAGACCGACTTCAAGACCGACAAGGACAAGAGGAAGCGGCTCGTCGACGGTGGCGCGGAGCCCGCGCCGGCCGCCGAGGCGGCTCCGGCAGGCAAGGATGCGAAGCCGGAGCAGCCGGCCAAACCGGACAAGCCGGAAAAGCCGGCCAGGCCGGACAAGGCGGAGAAGGCTGCTGCCAGGCCGGCCGGGCCGGCCAGGGCGAAGAAGGCCGCGGGCGGCAAGGGCGCATGAGACCCTTCCAGCGTTATCTGGTCGCGGGGCTCCTCGTCTGGGTCCCGGCGGGCATCACCTTCCTGATCCTCAAGCTCGTCGTCGACCTGATGGACCAGACGCTGCTGCTGCTTCCCGAGCATTACCGCCCGGAGTACCTGCTCGGCTTCCGCATCCCGGGGCTCGGCATCGTGCTGACCGTCCTGGTGGTGTTCCTCACGGGCATGCTGGCGGCCAACCTGGTGGGCCGGCGGCTGCTGCGCGTCTGGGATGCCACGGTGCAACGCATCCCGCTGGTGCGCTCCATCTATGGTGGCGCGAAGAGCTTCACCGAGGTGATCCTCGGCGACACCGGCCAGTCATTCAAGCAGGTGGTGCTGATCGAGTACCCGCGCAAGGGTCTCTACAGCATCGGCTTCCTGACGGCGACCGAGCTGGCCGAGGTCCAGGCGCGCACCAGCGAGGATGTGGTCTGCGTGTTCGTGCCGACCACGCCCAACCCCACCTCGGGCTTCATCCTGCTGGTGCCGCGCCAGGACGTGGTGTACCTCGACATGGACGTGGAGGCGGCCGTGAAGATGGTGGTCTCGCTCGGCGTGGTGGTCCCGCAGTGGGATGCCGCGAAGGCCGCCGAGCTTGCGCGTGCCAGACCCGCTCCTTAACATCCGCCGCCTTTCCGGCAGCACCCTGAGCAGCCCATGACAGCGATCACCCGAGGCATGCGCACCCACTACTGCGGCGAGGTCCAGGCGGCCCATGTCGGCCAGTCGATCACCGTGGCCGGCTGGGTGCACCGCCGGCGCGACCACGGCGGGGTGATCTTCATCGACCTGCGCGACCGCGAGGGGCTGCTGCAGGTGGTGGCCAACCCCGACGCCACGGCGGTATTCGCCGAGGCCGAACGGGTGCGCAGCGAATTCGTCCTGGCGGTCACCGGCACCGTGCGCCGGCGCCCGGAAGGCACCGTGAACCCGAAGCTGCCGAGCGGGGAGGTGGAGCTGGTGGCGACCGGACTGACGGTCCTCAATGCCGCCGAGACCCCGCCGTTCCACCACGACGAGCCGGCCAGCGAGGATCTGCGGCTGCGCTACCGCTTCCTCGACCTCAGGCGCGAGGAAATGACCGCAAGGCTGCGCCTGCGCCACCGCGTGACGCAGGCGATGCGCAACTTCCTCGATGCCGCCGGCTTCGTCGATGTCGAGACGCCGATGCTCACGCGCACCACGCCGGAGGGCGCGCGCGACTACATCGTCCCCAGCCGCACGCATCCGGGCAAGTTCTTCGCCCTGCCGCAGTCCCCGCAGCTCTTCAAGCAGCTGCTGATGATGTCGGGGCTCGACCGCTACTACCAGATCGCGCGCTGCTTCCGCGACGAGGACCTGCGCGCCGACCGCCAGCCCGAGTTCACCCAGCTCGACATCGAGACGTCCTTCATGGGCGAGGACGACATCATGACGGTCATGGAGGCGCTGGTCCGCGACCTCTTCAGGAAGATCATGAACGTCGAGCTGCCCGACCCGCTGCCGCGGATGACCTACCACGAGGCCGTGGAGCGCTTCGGCATCGACCGCCCGGACCTGCGCATCCCGCTGGAACTGGTGGAGGTCGGCGACCTGGTGCGCGGCATCGAGTTCAAGGTATTCGCCGATGCGGCAGCCGACCCCGAGGCCCGCGTCGCGGCGCTCAAGCTGCCGGGCGGCGGCTCGCTCTCGCGCAAGGAGATCGACGACTACACCGCCTACGTCGCGCGCTACGGCGCCAGGGGGCTCGCCTACATCAAGGTGAACGACCCGGCGAAGGGCCGTGAGGGCCTGCAGGCGCCCATCCTGAAGTTCATGCCTGATGCGACGATCGCCGGCCTGCTGGAGCGGCTGAAGCCCGCCGCCGGCGACCTCATCTTCTTCGGCGCCGACAAGCGCAAGGTGGTCAACGACTCGCTGGCCGCGCTGCGCGTGAAGCTCGGCCACGACCGCGGGCTGGTGGCCGGGGGCTGGCGCCCGCTGTGGGTGGTGGATTTCCCCGGCTTCGAATGGGACCCGCAGGAGAAGCGCTGGGCGGCGCTGCATCACCCGTTCACCGCGCCGAAGGTCGCCTCGCCCGCGGAACTGGAGGCGGCCCCGGGCAAGGCGCTGTCGCGTGCCTACGACATGGTGCTCAACGGCACCGAGATCGGCGGCGGCTCGATCCGTATCCACACCGAGGCCATGCAGGCGGCGGTGTTCCGCGTGCTCGGCATGCCGGCGGAGGAAGCCGAAAGCAAGTTCGGTTTCCTGCTGCGCGCCATGCGCTTTGGCTGCCCGCCCCACGGCGGCATCGCCTTCGGCCTGGACCGGCTGGTGATGCTCATGGCCGGTGCGCAGAGCATCCGCGACGTCATCGCCTTCCCCAAGACGCAGACCGCGAGCTGCCTGATGACCGACGCCCCGGGCGAAGTCTCCCCGCAGCAGCTCAAGGAAACCGGCATCCGCCTGCGAACCTAGACGGTGCCGGTGTTGCCTTGTTGACTTGTTGGCCCGGCGTCGACTGCGCCGCCGGGCCAACAAGTCAACAAGGCAACACCGGCACCGAGAGTTGATGAACCGTCGCGACTTCCTGGTGGCTATCGCCATGACGGCCAGTGGACCTGCAGCGGCGGGGCTTCCCGCCGATCCCGTCGTCCTCGTCCACGGCCTGTGGATGACCGGCATCGAGAGCGGGCTGCTGCGCAGCCGGCTGCGCGAGGACTACGGTTTCGATCCCCGCCAGTACAGCTACCCGACCGTCCAGCTCGGGATCGGGGACAACATGCGGCGGCTCCATGACTTCATTGCCGCGGTGCCGGGAGACAGGCTCCATGTGGTGGGCCACAGCCTCGGCGGGCTGCTCGCGTTGCAGGCGCTGTCGCACTATCCCGATCCGCGGCCCGGGCGCGTGGTCTGCCTGGGTTCCCCCCTGCGGGGCAGTGCCGCCGCGCGGGCCATGGCCAGCCTGCCCTTTGGCGCGGACATCCTCGGTGCGACCATGCGCGAGGCCGTGCTCAACGGCGGCCTTGCGGACTATCACGGATCCCGCGAGGTGGGCGTCATCGCCGGCACGTTCGGGATGGGTCTCGGCGCGGTGATCGAGGACCTGCCCAAACCCAACGACGGCACCGTGGCGGTCGAGGAGACGCGCCTGCCCGGCATCAGGGACCACCTCGAGGTCGCCGTGAGCCACACGGGCCTGCTGGTCTCGCCGCTGGTGGCTTCGCAGACCGCCTATTTCCTGCGGCACGGGGAGTTCGCGCGGGCCTGATGCGGGCGGGCGGCCTGGTGCCGGCCGCCGCGGATCCCGGTGTGATCCGGTGCGGCTTGCCGGCGCGATTGTGTTTCTGCACGCATCCGGGAATGATGGATGCCCGCCTGACTTCATCTCAGGGCTGCGCAAGACGCTGCCCGGGGGATGTTCCGGCCCGGATCAGCCGAGAGGACCGCCATGCCTGCCAGCGCGCCCGAAGATCCCCGGCCCACGAGCGGCCCGGCCGGACGCAGGTTCTGGTTCATCGAGCTGGCGCCAGGTGTGCTGCCCCGTCATTTCGGCACGCTGCTCTACGGCGCGTTCACCTCGATCGGCCTGCTGGCCTTCGTCGCCATCGGCACGCCTTATGTGCTCAACGTGTATCTGCAGGTCCCCGCCAGCGAGCAGGGCCAGATCACCGGCGACCTCGCCGCGTGGACCGAGATCGCGCTGCTGCTGATCTTCGGCCCGGCCGGCATCCTGGCCGATCGCATCGGCCGCCGCCAGGTCTACGCGGTGGGCTATGTCTTCATGGGCATCGGCTACCTGCTGTATCCCCTGGCTGGCTCGGTGGCCGCGCTCACCGGCTATCGGATGGTCTATGCACTCGGCGTCGGGCTGGCCACCGCCATGCTGCAGACCACGCTGGCCGACTACCCGGAAAACAATTCGCGCGGCAAGGCCTCGGCGATCGTGGGCATGCTCAACGGCCTGGGGGTCGTCATCCTCTCGGTGGGCCTCGGTGGCCTGATGAAGTCCTTCGTCAGCAACGGCTGGGATCCAGCGATGGCCGGCTATCTGGCCCACGGGGTCGTGGCGGGCCTGTGTTTCCTCTCGGCCGTCGTGGTCGCGCGCGGGCTGCAGCCGGGCACCGGCATCAGCCGGGAGCAGCGCCTGTCCGTCGGCGAGCTGGTGCACAGCGGCCTGGCGGCGGCCCGCAACCCGCGCATTGCCTTCGCCTATGCCTGTGCCTTCATTGCCCGCGGTGACATGGTGGTGGTGGGCGCCTTCGTCAACCTCTGGGGCACCCATGCCGCCATGGCGGCCGGCCATGATCCGGCGGTGGCTTCGGCCGAGGGCCGGATGCTGTTCGTGATCGCCACCGCCTCGGGCCTGTTCTGGCTGCCTATCATGGGCTACCTGCTCGACCGGGTGAACCGCGTGAGCGGCGCACTGCTCGGCATGGCCCTGGCTGCCGCCGGGTTCATGTTCACCGACCTGGTGGATGACCCGCTGGCACGCTCCAGCCTGCCATTCTTCCTGCTGCTCGGCATCGGCCAGATCAGCGCCTTCGCCGCCGCCGCCACGCTCATCAGCCAGGAGGCGCCGCGCGAATCGCGGGGTGCGGTGATCGGCCTCTACAACATGTCGGGGGCGGTCGGCATCCTGTTCAGCACCGCGGTGGGCGGCCGGCTCTTCGACGCCATCGGCCCGCACGCGGTATTCGAGATGATCGGCACGCTCACCGTGCTGGTGGTGCTCTTCGGCCTGTGGGTGCGCTGGAAGGCGCCGGGGCCGCTCAGTCCGCGGGGACGGGGGGCGGGGCTGGGGCACTGAGGTGGTCAGCGGGATGCGTCCCGCAGGAAATCCCGGGGAGATGCCGGTGGCTCACCCTGTGAGCCACCCGTGATATATGCTTTGAATCAAGCAAAATCAGGAGTGGCAGCGTGGCAGTTGCGGGGCTTGCCGCATCAGCAGTTCGCCACTGCAATGCTTGCCGGCACTGACGCGGGGGAACGGCATGGAGCCATTCGGTACCAGCACGAAAGGCATCTCGGATGCGACGTTTGCGCAGGTGTTCTGCGCGGCGACGACGCTGGGCTCCCCTTATGCCTATCAGCAGCGGCTCGCCACCGACCCATGGCCCGACCTTCTCGATGTGCCGACCGGCATGGGCAAGACGGCTGCCATCACGCTGGCGTGGCTGTGGAAGCGGGGCTGGCGCAAGGGCGGCCGTAATGGTGCCGTGGATGCCGCCACTCCACGCCGCCTGGTCTGGTGTCTGCCGATGCGCGTGCTGGTTGAGCAGACACGCGACAACATCGCTGGCTGGCTGCACAATCTCGGTGTCCTTGGAAAGCAGGGCGACAACCAGGTCTCCGTCCATGTGTTGATGGGGGGCGAGGGAGACCTCGGTTCCTGGGCCGGGCATCCGGAAGAGGACATGATCCTCATCGGCACCCAGGACATGCTGCTTTCGCGCACCCTGATGCGGGGCTACGGCATGAGCCGCTACCAGTGGCCCATCCACTTTGCCTTGCTGCACAACGACTGCCTTTGGGCATACGACGAGGTGCAGCTGATGGGCGCAGGGCTGGCGACTTCCGCCCAGCTCGAGGCCTTTCGTCGTCGTTTCGTGCCGGCCGTGGCGAGTCGTTCGCTGTGGGTCTCGGCAACGCTGCGCCGGGAGTGGCTGGCGACGGTCGATCTGCGGCCGGACGTGGACTCGTTGCAACGCCACACCATAGGTGATGCAGATCGGCAGCAGGCCGGCGAGCGGCTGAATGCCGTCAAATCATTGCGGTCTGCAACGTTGCGTCTCGGCAATGACAACGGCAAGCAGAATGGCAGTGCGTATCTCAGTGCGCTATGCGCGGAGGTGCTCGCGCACCATGACGTGAAAGCGCAGACCCTCGTCATCCTCAACAATGTCAGCCGGGCACAGGGACTCTTCCAGCTCCTGTGCAGGGAGCGGGCAGGCAAGGGGGATCTGCTGATTCATGCCC
>JADYZO010000119.1 GCA_020853135.1 Gammaproteobacteria bacterium | reverse complement strand
GGCATCGCGGCCGTGCCGAGACACCCACTGGTAACCCCGCTGTCATAGGAATCCCCCTTAGACCGGAAGCTTTGCGCCCCCGTCTTTCGACGGGTTTGCCCTGGGCAGTGGCGTGCGATCCTCGTCCGCGGACGGGCAGGCGTCAACACGTACCGGTGAAACTGTGCGGGAAATTGCGGATATTGTTCAGCGCAGCCGTTATGTCCGGTCACGATGGCATTTATGGTTAAGGACAGGCTGACCTGCCAGCAGAATTCCGCGCTTGGCGGCAATGCCGGCGCTTCAGCTACCATGGCCCACAGCCACCCCGGCCGGCCGACTGCAGAACTCCTGTTATGACCCCTCCACGGACCCACGGGCCACCCGCCGAAGCGGGTGCCATTGCCCATGCTGCCTGCCCCGCCGGAACCAGCAAGATCACACCGCGTCACCAGCCCTGTCACACAAAGACCATCCGGCCATGACACCCGTGCTCACAGCTGTCGAGGCCCGTGTCATCGGCAGCCTCATGGAGAAGGAAGTGACGACCCCGGAGCAGTACCCGCTCTCGCTCAACTCGCTCATGGTCGCCTGCAACCAGAAGAGCAACCGTGATCCCTTGATGGATGTCGGTGCGGCTGAGCTCCAGGCCACCGTGGATGGCCTGATGAAACGCCATCTCGTCAGCGATCGCTCCGGGTACGGCGGGCGTGTGCCGAAGTACAAGCAGATCTTCTGCAACACCAACTTCGGGCCGCTGCAGTTCACGGATCCCGAGCGCGCCATCATCTGCGAGTTGCTGCTGCGTGGTCCGCAGAGCGCGGGCGAGCTGCGTACGCGCTGCCAGCGCATGACGCCGGTAGCGGACGTGGCGCAGGTGGATGCCGCACTCGAGGCACTCGCCAGCCACGAGATGGGGCCATTCGTCGTGAAACTGTCGCGTCGCTCCGGCGCGCGCGACCCGCGCTGGATGCATTTGCTCGGCCAGGAGGCGCTGGCCGGCGGGGCAGCACCGACAGTTGCAATGACGGCCACAGCGGAATCGGACGCGGGTCCGGCCATCACCGCAGTGGCCAGTGCCGGACGACCAGCCTTGGCCGACCGCGTCACGCAACTCGAGGCCGAGGTGGCGGCTCTACGCCGGGAACTGGAGACGCTGGCCAGCCAGCTGCCGCCAGGCTGAGATGTGTGGCTTTGCGCCGCGGCCCGCAATCGAGCGGCACAAAGAACGGCCGCGCCGAAGCAGGGCTCTCCTTCCGGCACCGGCTGGCCGCCGGCGGACTTGTCGTCTTTCTTCGGCACCCCGGACATCATCGGAGTGATGCCTCGTGGACAGCGCGTGCCCGGCAGCGGTTGACCTTCAGCGAATTCCAGCCGCGACCCGGTAGCCGCCCGGCACCCCGTCACGGGAGAACACCACCTGCCAGAGCTGCGCCTGGCGGGCGCGGAAGTACCCCGCACAGCTGAGAAGATAGAAATCCCACATGCGGCGGAAGGTTTCATCGTAGCGCTGCCGCAGGCCCGGCCACGCCACAGTGAAACGCCGGTGCCAGGCCATCAGCGTCCTGTCGTAGTCCGCGCCGAAGTTGTGCCAGTCCTCCATGGTCAGCACCCGTTCGCTTGCGGCGCCGATCTGGCTGATCGAGGGGAGCATGGAGTTCGGGAAGATGTACCTGCCGAGCCAGGGATTGCAGTGCGAGACCGAGTCGCTGGAGCCGATCGCGTGCAGCAGAAACAGGCCGTTGTCACGCAGGCAGCGGCGCACCATCCCGAAATAGCGCCGGTAGTTGCGCACACCGACGTGCTCGAACATGCCAACGGAATAGATGCGGTCGAAGGGCTCGTCGACGCTCCTGTAGTCCTGCAGGCGGATCTCCACGGGCAGGCCACGGCAGACATCCCGTGCCCACCGCGCCTGCTCGGCCGATATGGTAATGCCCACACCCCTGACACCGTAGCGCTCCGCGAAGAAGGCGAGCGCACCACCCCACCCACAACCGACGTCGAGCACGCGCATGCCGGGTTCGAACCCGAGCTTGCGCGCGATCAGGTCGAGCTTGGCCTCCTGCGCCTCGTCGACCGTCGCGGCTTCCTTCCAGTAGCCGCAGCTGTAAATCATGCGCCGGTCGAGCATGGCGCGGAACAGGTCATTGCCCGCGTCGTAGTGCACGCGACCCACCACCCAGGCACGGCGGGTGCTCTGCAGGTTCGCCAGCCGGGCGTGCAGGTCGTCGAGCCATGCCGACAGGCCATCGGTCCGGATGCTGAGGCCGGCGCTCCAGATGCGCGCCGCCAGCTCATCGAGCCGCTCGCAGTCCCACCAGCCCGCCATGTACGCCTCGCCGATGCCGAGCGAGCCGCGCAGGATCGCCGCCGAATAGAAGCGGGGATCGTGGACCGTCACATCCCACGGGCGGCTGCCACCCAGCCTCACTCCGCACTGCGCCAGAAGCGCCTGCATCCGCATGCGCCCGAAGGACTGGATCAGGCCAGGCTGTGCCTGGGCGGCGCTCTGTCCGGAAATCAGGGATCGCTCTTCGGATGCCGTTCCGGTCGTCATGGGCATGACTCCTGTCCAGCACGATGAATGCTACACCCGATGGCATGCCGTGGAGCATCAGGCAACGAAGTGGGCCGGCGGCGACGAAGGAGCTATCGTCACCCACCGGCCGAGCCTCGAGACGGCGACAGCCCTGAAGGCCGCGATTGTCGGGCCCACCCCGCAACATGGCCCTGCACGAGCGATGTCCGTGGTGCAGGACTACCCCAGGCCATGGTGAACCAGAAGGACGCCTGCACCGGGGTGACGTCTGTCTGAAAGCGACGCTCGCCAGGTGGTGCTCCGGATGCAGCACGCCAGTGGTGGCCGATCCGGCGGTTCCATCGGCGCGCCGATCGCGCAGGATCGCAGCGGGGGCGATATCAACTGACGTCGGCCCGGAGGCCGGGCTTCCGGAACCGAAGTAACCCCCCACGCTGGTCGTCGAGTTGCCCTCCTTGTTATAGGTACTGGCGTTGTTGAAGGCATTGGTGCCGCCGCCGCTGCCGCTGCCGAGCGACGCGGCGAACGCATTCGGATCCGTGAACGTGCCGTTGTTGTTGAGGGTGCCGTTCGAAAGCGTGATCGAGTTGTTCGCGGCGGTATTGCCGCTCCAGCTCGTGGGGCCGTTCAGGTTCAGGATTCGACCGGCAGTGAGCGTCTTGGTGACGGTGCCAGTGATCGTCAGCGCGCTGTCGTATTCTGTCGTGCCCGTGCCGGTCTGCGTGCCCACCGTCCAGGTGGACGGCCCGGTCACCGTGAGCGTGCCGGTTCCGCCGATGATGCCACCACCCTAGGTCAGGCCCTGGATGGTCGAGCTGGAGTTCAGCGTGGCTATGCCCGCGTTGACGACCGCGACGTCGCCACTGCCCGGCGGGCCGCCTGGCGTCCAGTTGCTGCCGATGGTCCAGTCGCCGGTGACGCCGTTCCAGGTCAGCGTGGCCGCCGACGCGGCACCGGGCGCCGTCACCGTGGCCAGCGCTGCGGCCACGAGGGCGATCGGGCCGTGGCCATCGCGGATGACGGAACGGATTCCACCACGGGAGTTCGTGTTCATGTCGGTACCTCGCAGGACGGTCTTTGAAAAGGTGCCTGACTTATTTTCCTTTTCTACAGAAAATCCATCGACCACCTGTCGGAAAATAAGTCAGACACCTTTTCAGGGCACTTTTCACCCACTCGGCAGCCAGGCCGGTCGTTCCCTCAGTGCTCTGCGACCACGCGGAAGCCGGTGTAGTACAGCCGCCGGTCTGGCGCGTAGCGGTCGCGGCTTGCAACGAAGCAGACATCGGGCTGGTTGTACCAGGAGCAGCCGCGCAACGCCTTTTCCCTGCCGGTCGCCGGCCCGTGCGGATCCTTCGCGGGCGAGACCTGGTAGTAGTCTTCCTGGTACCAGTCCTGCGTCCATTCCCAGACGTTGCCGGTCATGTCGTAGAGGCCGAAGGCGTTGGCCGGGAACTGGCCGACGCGTGTCGTCATCGGCTGCGCCCGGGAGAGGCGCTCGCCCTCGCGATCCCACCAGTCCTTCCACTGCTTGCGCGTGATGGCGTGGCCGATCTGCCAGGTCGCCGTGTTCGCCCCGTCGACCCGCCAGGTGTCGCCGAACACGTAGTCCTGCCCGTCGCTGCCGCCGCGCGCGGCATACTCCCACTCCGCCTCGGTCGGCAGCCGGTAGCGATCACCGGTCACCCCGGACAGCCAGCGCGTGTAGGCGACGGCATCCTCGTAGCTCACGTTCACCACCGGATGGTTCGGGTAGCGGTCGAAGTAGGCGTCCCAGCCCCGTGGTGGCAGGGGGGCTCACCCCTTGTCGCGCTGGTGAAGGCGAGGTATTGGGCGTTGGTGACGAGGAAGCGGCTCATGCGAAAGGCGGAGAGCGTGACCTCGTGCACATGGGCGAAGTCTTCGCTGGTCGCGGGGTTCACCGCAGGGCCGTTGTTGCCCATGCGGAAGCGCCCGCCGGGAATGGCCAGCATTTCGGGCAGCAGCATGCCCTTTTGCAGCACGCCAAAGCGGTCACCGTCCGCTGCCACGGCGATACCCGCCGCTGCCGCCGAACCCACGATGGGCTGGGAGGGGCCCGCGCGAACGCCGGTGGGCGCAGGCCCCGACAGACACGATCCCGGTATGGCTGCGCTTCATGCTCACCGGTCACCGTTGCAGTACCATCCGGGGAGCACCTCATGAGCGAAAGGATTTCACATGGAACTCCCCCCGAAAACCTGCGCCATCGATCGTCTGGTCACCCATGAGGAAGGCGTGGCACAGGTACTTGCCGGCCAGAAGACGGCGCAACGCCGCAATGGTCGCTATGCCGACATCGGCGAGACCTGGGAACTCGGTGGCAGAACGTTCAGGATCACGGCCGTCTACCCGCAGATGCTCGGCGAGATGACCGAGGCCCAGGCCCGGGCCGAAGGCTATCCCTCGATGGAAGCCTACCGCGCAAGCATCCTCGCCCTGCATCCCGGCATGCCCTGGGTTCCCAAGGCCAGGGTCTGGGTCCACGAATGGCAGCCGGTCACGGCGGGCTAGCCAGCTCCCCCCGGAGCCGGGCGCCACGTGGCCCAGACAGCAGCCGGGGCGGGTCGCCGGATGATCCCCACCCGCCGATGGCGCAGGAGCCTGTGGCTGCTCTGTGCCTGGGCATCGGCCACCTCCGCGGGCCTGCCGGACGGAGCGCCCGCGGAGCAGCTGCTGTTTGATTCCAACCGGCAGGAAGCCGGCGATCCGGTGCAGAACTACGAGATCTACTCCCTGCGCGTGGACGGCAGTGCGCCCCGGCGCTTGACCCACGACGATCGCCACGACAGCTGGTGGCCCAGGCCTTCACCGGATCACCGGCGGATCCTGTTCGTGCGTACGCCGGCCGGCGTGCATGACCGCGACTACCGGCAGGTCAGCACCTGGGTGATGAATGCCGATGGCAGCGAACTGCGGGAGATCCTGCCCCGGGGCGCCCATGGCTGGGGAATCCAGGGGCATCCCGAATGGAGCCCGGATGGCAGGCGCATCGCCACGATGGGCGGGCGGGCTGCGAACGCCCAGATCTATATCGTGCAGGCCGATGGCTCCGCGCCAGCGAAGGTCACAGGTGGCGCGCAGGGTCCGGATCGCGGCGGCATGAACCTGGATCCGTCATGGAGTCCGGACGGCAGCAAGCTGCTGTTCATCGGCTGCCGGATGGCCACACGATCGCCTGGCTGCGGGACACCAGCCGTCGCGGCACCATGCGCTGGGGCATCTTCAGGATGGCAGCCGACGGCAGTGCCCAGGCGGCTGTGATCGATGATGGCGAGATCAACTCCAGGCCCGCCTGGTCGCCGGATGGTGCCCGGATCCATTTCCACCGCACGCCGGCGATCGGTGCGCCCTTCAACATCTGGTCCATCAGGCCGGACGGCAGCGGGCTGCAGCCGACCATCTGGCCGCCACCGGCAGGCTACGACAACGAGTATCCCGTGAGCGAGAGGTGAGTTGCCCCATCCACCCAACGCGAGTCTGGCCGCAGGCACCGAAGAACACGTTGGAGCGGTAACTCAAGAACGTGCAGACCGCGTCGCATCAGTGTTCAGGAGGAGCGCCCCGAGCAGTGAATCGAAGTCAGTCAACAGGCGACCGAACCGCCCTGTTGTTACTCAGCGATACGACTATCTGGCGCCCGTTGCGTGTGGTCACGACCTCGACCTTGCGAATCTCGCTGAGTGCAATCTCCTGAGTCCTCACGGCAGTCTGAATGGATATGGATGCGGAACCCACCAAGACTCGATAGGTCATGAGATGCACGGCAACAACGAGCATGCAGAACGCAATGCCAATACAACTTGTGTACCGCTGCACGCATACGACGCTCCCCATGCTGGCCCGCCTGCCAGCGACGCCCCGACCTCGCCCGGGCTCAAAGTCGCCCGCGGAGGGCGAAAGCGGGGCTCAGGAGAAGCGCAGCAGGCGCTGGAGGTCCTCGAGCACACCGCGCAGCGGCTCATCGGCGGCGTAGCGCATCACCACGCGGCCGGCGGGATCGACGAGATACAGACGATGCCCTGCCTGATCGAGATCCAGAGCGGAGCGCTGGGGGGGCTCGATGTGGAGGGCGTGCAGGTCCGGCTGGGATTGCCGCAACCGGGCCAGGTCGCCTGCGATCGCATCGGGTGCAAGGTCACTGGCCCAGTAGCGGTCCACGCGCTCCATGTCCTTGTACAGGGCGACCTGGATGCGCCGTACGGCGTCGATCAGCTTGCGGCAATCCACGTCACAGGCGCCGGCGCCGGCGACCACGAGATGCCAGCGTCCGGGGATGTCTGTCGCAGTGCCGAGGGGAGCGGCGAACAGGGTCGCTGGCAGCGGGCGCGGCGGCTGCATCAGCTCGCCATGGGGCTTGCCGCCGGCGGGGTGCCACCCCACGGCGTGGAGCAGCGGGGGTACCGCAAAGGGCAGCGCGCAGGCCGCGATGACGGCCAGAAGGGTACGGCGGGCCGGGGTCACGGCTTTCTCCAGGAGAGCACGAACCAGATCAGCACTGCGGAGATGGCAAAGCCATACCACTGCAGGGCGTAGGACCAATGCATTTCCCAACGCTCGTCGGGTCGCGGCCAGTCCTGCACGAAACCGAAGCCGGCAGTGGCCTGGTCAGGGTCGAGTTCGATGACGATGGGTTGAATCCGGAGGTGGCTCTGGGTCTGGAAACGTGCCACATCGAGGTTCTGCCAGACGGTCTGCCATTCGTTCGACGGGGCTGGGGTGCCGAGTTCGAAATAGCGTGTGGCGGGAAGAACGGCGGTGCCGGCGATGTCCACCGTCCCGGCAGGCGTGGTCACGCGGGGAATCCGGCTGTGATCGGCGGGGGCGGCAATCCAGCCCCGATTAACCAATACACTCAGGTCCGAGCCGGCAATGCGCAGCGGCGTGATCACGTGATAGCCGGCGATCTCGTTGTAGATCCGGTTGTCGATGAGGATCTGGTGTGCCACATCGAATTCGCCACGGACGGTGACGCGGGCGTAGCGCAGGGCTTCGGCATCCTGGATCTGCGTGCCGGGCACCCGTACTCGGCCTTCGAGGCGACGGGCGTCGAGGGTGTCCTGGGCCGCGCGCTTGCGCTCGGCTTTGCCGTGCTGCCATTGGCCGAGATGGATGAAGAGCGGCACGCAGACCAGCATCAACAGCGTACCGGCGAGATGGGGCCGGAACCGGCGTGCCCTTGAGCGTGCGAGCACCCCCGCGCAGAATACCCGCAGGCTTTCCCGGAGAGTCTCGATGATGTTCAAGACGGTGGTGGTGCTCATGCTGCTGCTGGTGATCGGCAGTCTGTTCTCGGGGCTGTTCTTCCTTTACCGGGATCGCGGCGAAGGTTCGCGGGTGGTGAAAGCCCTGACCCTGCGCATTTCCCTGTCCATCCTGCTGTTCATCGGGCTGCTGCTGACCTACCTCTTCGGCCGAACGATGTTGTCGTGACGGCTTACAGCCAGTAGACGAGGACGAACAGCAGCAGCCAGACCACGTCCACAAAGTGCCAGTACCAGGCCACGGCTTCGAAGGCGAAGTGGCGTTCTGCGCTGAAGTGGCCCGACATGGAACGCAGCAGGATCACCGTCAGCATGACGGCGCCCAGGGTGACGTGGAAGCCGTGGAAACCCGTCAGCATGAAGAAGGTGGCCCCATAGACACCGGAACCGAGGGTGAGTCCCATTTCCGTGTAGGCGTGGTGATATTCCACCGCCTGACAGGCCATGAAGGCCACGCCCAGGGCCACGGTGAGGAACAGGCCCAGCATGAGCTGGAAGCGGTTGTTCTTCAGCAAGCCCCAGTGCGCCCAGGTCACGGTGGCACCGGAGCTGAGCAGAAGCGCCGTGTTGATGGCAGGCAGGCCCCAGGCGGCCATGGGCTCGAAGTGGGAAGCTTTCGGGCCGGCCGTGGGCCAGCCGCCGGTGTAGCCCTCCCACAGCGTCACGCCGTGCTGGGCCAGCATCCCGCCCAGCTGGGGCACGGAGATATTCCGCGTGTAGAACAGCGCACTGAAGAAGGCCGCGAAGAACATCACCTCCGAGGCGATGAACCAGATCATGCCGTGGCGGAAAGAGCGGTCTTCCCAGTCAGCGTAGGCGCCGGTCTGATTTTCGTAAATGACCTTGCCAAACCACTTGAAGAGCATCGTGATGATGGTGGCCGCACCCGCCAGCATGATCCAGGGGCCGGCCGGGAACTGGTTGATCTTGAGGATGAAGCCGAGGGCCAGCATGAACATGCCGGAGGCGAGGATGAAGGGATAGATGCTCGGTTGCGGAACGAAGTAGTGAGCCTGGCCAGGCGTTGCGGCGGGCGAAGAACTCATGGTTGGTCTCCCGTGGGGGATGAGGGGGTGGGCGCGGGAAAAAAGGCGTAGGCCAGGGTCATTTCCCGCAGCTTGATATCGATGTCGGGGTTGACGATGAAAGTGAGCGCCAGCTCGCGGGATTCACCCGGGCCCAGGGTTTGCTGGCGGAAGCAGAAACAATCCAGCTTGCGCAAGGACAGCGCGGCCTGGCTGGGGGACACACTGGGTACCGCCTGCCCGGTAATCGTCTCGTGAGCCGTGTTGCGGACCAGGAAACGGGTGGTGCGGATTTCGCCCGGATGGATATCGAGGGTCGGCTCCAGCGGGCGGATTTCCCAGGGCAGGCCCGGCATCAGCGTTGCGCTGAACTGCACGGTCAGTTGGCGGGCCAGATCCACCCTGACGGGACCCACGTCCTTGGCGGCGAGCGCATCCTTCAAGGTCCTGCCATTGAAGCCCACGGCCCTGCACAGGGTGTCATAGAAGGGCACCAGGGCGAAGCCGAAGACGAAGCTGGCAGCAACGAGGGCCGTCAGCTTCAGTACCAGCGGACGATGACGGGCGGGGCCGCTGACGGTGGCGCTGTTCATCGCGGAATCAGGAAGCCCAGCAAGTAAAGCAGCACGACGCCACCGCCCAGCAGCCAGGCGGTGCGCAAGGCCTTGCGCCGGCAGCGGGCAAGGGTTTCGGCGTCGAGGGGATCGGTGGAAGCTGGGCACATTTCACTTCACCGTCGGTTGCACGTCCCAGCTGTGGTGCGGGGGCGGCGATGGCAGTTGCCACTCCAGGCCTTCCGTGCCTTCCCACACCCTGGCGCTGACGCTGGGGCCACCTTTGATGCACTTCCAGATGTTGTAGGCGAAGAGCAGCTGAGCGAAGCCGAGGATGAAGGCGCCCACCGTGGAGATGGCGTTGTACTCGGCGAACTGCAGCGCGTAATCCGGGATGCGGCGCGGCATGCCGGCCAGACCCAGGAAGAACTGCGGCATGAAGGCAAGGTTGAAGCTGATCACTGTGAGCCAGAAATGCAGCTTGCCCAGCGTTTCGCTGTACATGTGGCCGGTCCACTTGGGCAGCCAGTAATACACACCCGTCATGACACCCATGATGCCGCCGGTGAAGAGGGCGAAGTGGAAGTGGGCGACGACGAAGTAGCTGTGGTGATATTGCGCATCGGCGGCCACGTCCGCCAGCACCAGGCCGGTGAGGCCGGCGATGCCGAACAGCACAATGAAGCCAACGGCGAACAGCATGGGCGTCTCGAAGGTCATCGCGCCGCGCCACATGGTGGCGATCCAGCAGAAGAACAGCACTGCCAGCGGCAGGGAGATCGACATGGTGCTGTACATGAAGTACAGCAGGGCCGGTACCGGCAGACCGGCGGTGAAGAAGTGGTGCGCCCAGACGATCAGCGACAGCACGCCGATGGCAATGAAGGAATACACCTGGGCCTTGTAGCCGTAGATGGGCTTGCGGCTGAAGGTGGAGAGCACGTGCGGTACCAGCCCCCACACCGGGAGCAGCAGGATGTACACCTCGGGGTGGCCGAAGAACCAGAACAGATGCTGGAACAGGATCGGGTCACCGCCGCCGGCCGCGCTGAAGAAGTGGGTGCCGAAGTGGCGGTCGGTCAGCAGCATCGTGACTGCACCGGCCAGCACGGGCAAGGTGATCACCAGCAGGAAGGCCGTCACCAGCCAGCCCCAGACGAAGAGGGGCATCTTCATCAGCGTCATGCCGGGGGCACGCATGTTGAAGATGGTGACGATGATGTTGATCGAGCCCATGATGGAGCTGATACCGAGGAGATGCACCGCGAAGATCGCGAAGTCCACCCCGATGCCGCCCTGCACCGAGAGCGGTGCATAGAAGGTCCAGCCCGTCGCCAGCGCGCCATCGCCCACACCGAACAGCTCGAGGACAAAGGGCAGTGTCAGCATCAGCGCCGCCGGGGGCAACAGCCAGAAGCCCCAGTTATTGAGGCGTGGCAGGGCCATGTCCGGGGCACCGATCATCAGCGGGATCTGCCAGTTGGCAAAGCCCGTGGCAGCCGGCATCAGGGCGCCGAAGATCATGATCAGCGCGTGGTTGCCGATCAGCTGGTTGAAAAATTCCGGCTTCAGGAACTGCAGGCCGGGCTGGAACAGCTCGGCCCGCACCAGCAGGATCATCAGCCCTCCGAGGAAGAACATGACCATGGAGAAGGTCATGTACATCGTGCCGATGTCCTTGTGATTGGTGGTGGTGAGCCAGCGCATGAGGCCGCTGGGGTGGTGCTCGCCGTGATGGCCGGCGGCATCGTGGGGCAATGTCGTTGCACTCATCCGGGGTCTCCTAGCGCAGGGCCTTGATCTGGGCGGGCTGGATCATGTCGCCCTGGGTGTTACCGAAGCTGTTGCGTTCGAAGGTGATCACCGCTGCGAGGTCCACATCGGACAGGGTGTTCTTGAACGCCTGCATGGCGGTGCCCGGTTTGCCGTTCATCACGCGATAGACGTGGGTGTCGGGTGCCAGCTTGCCATCAGGGCCAAGCAGCGGGGTATTCACCACCTTGCTGCCGGCGAGGGCGGGGAAGGCGGGTGGCAGACCCTGGCCATTGGCCTGGTGGCAGGCCACGCAGTTCTTCGCATAGACATCCTCGCCCTGGGCGATCAGCTCGTCCTTGCTCCAGGCGCGATCGCCGCTGCTGGCGGCGGCGGCCTGTTCGGCTGTCTTGTGTTCCACCCAGGCCTTGTACTCCGGCTCCGGCAGGGCCTGCACCACCACCGGCATGAAGCCGTGGTCCTTGCCGCAGAGCTCGGCGCACTGGCCGCGGTAGATGCCGGGCTTTTCAATCTTGACCCAGGTTTCGCGCAGGAAGCCGGGAATGGCATCGCGCTTGACACCGAATTGGGGCACCCACCAGGTGTGGATCACGTCGGTGGAGGTGATCAGCACACGCACCTTCCTGCCCACAGGCAACACCACCGGGTTATCCACTTCGAGGAGGTAGTGCTCACCCTTGGCGGCCTTGTTTTCGATCTGGTCGCGGGGCGTGGCCAGGGTGGAGATGTACTTGATGCCGGAGTCCGGATACTCGTACTGCCACTTCCACTGCATGCCGGTGACCTTCAGCACCATGTCGGCCTTGGTCTGGGTGTCCTCCATGTAGAGGACCGCATGGAAGGCCGGGATACCCATCAGGATGAAGTCGATGAACAGCAGCATGGCGAAGGGTACCAATACCCAGAACCACTGCAGCCTGCCGGTGGGGCCGGAGAACCTGGCCGGCGCGGCACCCGCGCTCTTGCGGTGCCTGATCATCGAATACACCATGATCCCGAAGACCACCACGAACAGCACCGTGATGATCAACATGAACTGGTTATGCATGTGCAGCGTATCCCGCGCCAGGGGCGTGGCCGGCTCCGGGAAGTTCCAGCTGTAGTCGGCGTGGGAGACGGCGGGCAGCAGTGCTGCGGGTAGGGCGGCGATACGGGCCGGGGCGCGCAGCCGACGGTGCGATCCGCGAAGGGGAGATTCGCGCCGTTCACCGGGAACGGAACGAGGGATCTCTCGATGAGTCATTCGGTCCTCCGAAGCGGTTTTTTGAAGGAAACGCGAGTGGCTTGGGCAAGACGCGCCCTGCAGGCAACTCTGCGGCCGCTCTTCATCCTGGCGCTCGATGCCAAATACCATGACTTGAGAATAGTTGATCTCGATCAATGCAAGTGAAGCATAATTGAGTTTAGCGCGACTTTCGCGTCCATGGGTGGTGCGGAGCGTGCGGAAAGAACGCCCCGCCAGCCACGCCGGCAGATCACCGGCCGGCTTTGCGGCTCGTTTGGCGTGGCGGGCGCGCACGCCGCGGATCCGTGCGGCAAGCCCAATAATAAAGAGCCCCGCCGAAGTGGGGCTCTTTGATCTCGGGCCGGCAAGGATGGTGCCAGGCTGAAGCCTGGCACCATTCCCGGTCGTCCTACATGTCACCCATGTCCGGCATCGGCGGGCCACCGGCGGACTTGTCGTCCTTCTTCGGTGCCTCGGTGATCATCGCCTCGGTGACCATCCCCTCGTCGATCTCGAATTCGTGGGCATGAGAGTCCGTCCATCCCATGACCCATTGGAGGTAGCCATGCAGGCTGGCGAGGGTCCATTGATTCGAGACCAGAACTCGTCGCCAGACGAGCGGCTCAACCTGCGAGCGCCAGTGGGCAGGGTGGCTTTCTTGATGTTGAGCCGCCGCCCGTCCTGGCTGGTGGCCCTGAGGACCAGGTGCACGTGCGGGTGCGGCTCATCGGTGTGCAGCACCATCGCGTAGCGATGCTGCCCGTGAAACTCCTCCCGCGCGAAGTGCGGAGGTGCAGGGATGGCTGGCAGGGCGAATCGAGCGGCATCGGGCGAGCGGACCATGCACTACGGAATCGGCCACCCTCCCCGCGGAATCGGCCTGGAAGGACACCGGTACCCCTCGACCAGGAAAAGCCATAAATAGGCAACTCGGTGATTCGCAAATGTATTTGTTCGCCGCTGACCGTCGGGTCGGCCAATCACTTGAATGAGAACCCGTTTGCTCCCGAGTATATTGATACGGTAAAATACCGTACTTTTGGGAAGCCTTGTCATGACCACCTCACCCGCCCGTTTCGATCTCAAGCTGGATTCCGACGAGAAGAAAATCGTCGCGCGAGCTGCTGCGCTCATGGGAACCACGATGGCGGGCTTCGTGCGTGCGGCAGCCAAGGAGAAGGCTCAGGCCCTGCTCGAACGTGAAACCCGCGTCGTGCTCAGCGAGCGCGACTTTGCGCGGTTCGCGGCGGCCGTCAGCGGGCCTTTCGAGCCGAACCCGGCTCTATCGCAGGCGCTGAAGGAGGCGCGGCGGAAAGTCCGTCGTGCTTGAGGAGCGCGCGCTCGACACCGGCGTGCATGACCGCAACGGTTTCGATTGCGGCGTTCCCGAACTTAACGATTACCTGAAGCGCCTTGCCGAGCAGCACCGGCGCAAGGGGGTCAGTACGCCGTTCGTGCTCGTGGATACCGACGCGCCGAGCGAGATTCTGGGTTACTACTGCCTGAGTGCAGCCCAGGTGGACGCCGCAGTGCTGCGGGAGAGTGACCGCAAGAAACTGCCTCGTTATCCGGTGCCCTGCTTCCGCATGGGCCGGCTGGCAATCCGCAAGGACCGGCACGGGCAGGGTATCGGCAAGCTGTTGCTCGCCTGCGCCGTCGATCGCTGCCTGAAAGCACGGAGCGATGTGGCAGCCTATGCATTGATCGTGGATGCGAAGGATGAGAACGCCAGGCAGTTTTATGAACACTACGGGTTCGTCGCATTCTCCGACGAACCCATGACGCTCTACCTCGGGCTTGGCGGCTGACGGCTGATTGCAATGCTTGGACTCGACCTGATGACGGAACGCCAGTTTGGCGTGACGCGCGCCTGCGGGCTGATCGGGATATCGAGGCCCCTGTACGGCTATCGAAGCCGACGGCCGGCCTGTGCTGGACTTCAGGAGCGGATCGCCGAGATCGCCGCCCTGAAGCGCCGCTATGGCTACCGGCGGGTCTACACCCGGCTGCGTCGGGAGGGTTGGGCGGTGAACAGGAAGCGGGTCTACCGGCTCTACCGCGAGGCAGGGCTCGCCGTGCGGCGACGCAAGCGCAAGCGCGCCCCGGGGCGCCGTTCGTGCTGGCGGGGGTCTACCAGACCGTGCTTCTGGTGGTCGCCATTGCCGTGCGCTGGATTGCCCCGGGTCCCGCATCACCCCGTGCGCGTCGGCTGATGGCAGCGAAGGCGCGCGCCTAGCGTCCCGGGCCCAGCGTCAGCCAGCCGGCCTGAAGCCAGTCGCGGAGCAGGGTGAGGCAGGCCGCTGGCGCAGCGGCAAGCTGTCGTCCGTCGAGGCGCCGGCGATCGGCCAGTTGCCTCAGGCTGGCCGGTACGCCACCCGGCGCAGCCGGAACGAACTCCCCATTGATGCCGACTCCCGTGCGACCGGTCAGCAGGCGGCTGC
>JADYZO010000118.1 GCA_020853135.1 Gammaproteobacteria bacterium | reverse complement strand
GAACGACCGAAGAAATCACTCGGCGGGCTGACCCCCGCCGCCTATGCCCAGCAGTTGGCCGCAAGGCCGTTACAATTGCCGGACGGCTCTAATGCCAAGTGCTACTGAAGACGGGGGGACGTCGCCGGCAAGTCAAAACACCTCTCACGCCCCTGGAGTGCCCTATGCCTCAAACCACCTTGCGTATCGTGCTGGCATCTGTGATCAGCGCCTGGAGTCTGGGCATGGCTGGCTGCGCATCCATCGTCACTGGTCGCGAGCAGTCCATGACATTCAACAGCGAACCTGACGGTGCAACAGTGATCGTCGCCGGCAAAACGCTCGGCAAGACGCCCATCACGGTAAAGGTTCCGAAGGACAAGCACATGTCCCTGACCGTCCAAAAGGAGGGCTACAAGCCGTTCACGACGCAGCTTTCGACCACCCTGGAAGGGTGGTTCTGGGGAAACATCGTCATTGGCGGACTTCTCGGGTCTACCACCGACGGCATTTCCGGAGCGATGTACCAGTACTCTCCCGACCAGTACTTCGTCACGCTGGTCCCGGACAGGCCCTATGGCGTATCCGATGTCACCAGGAGCCGTCGAATCAAGGAATTGCTCGTGACCTTTGGCCATGACATCAGAATGCAACTCGCAGCGGGCAATGGTGAGGCGCTGGATCAAGTGATCAGTCTGCTTGATCCAGACCCGGAGGCGAAGCACAGGGTGACAGGGGTCCTCAGACAATTTGCCGACGAAACACAAGACGACCTGGAACTGGCCAGGAAGGCGATCGACTTTTACGAGCCAGATCGCCGATAGCCGTTTATCGGCAGAGGCCCGGGGGCGGTTTCAGGTCTGTATCCGCCCCCCCAAAAAGGTGTCAGACATATTTTTCAGAAGAAAACCTTCTGAAAAATATGTCTGACACCTTTTTCCCTAGCGCAGCGCGCGCGTGAGGAACGGCAGGCTGACGTCCATCCGGTAGTCGATGTCGGAGTGGTTGTCGTCGAACTCCTCGTAGACGTGGCGGATGCCGGCGGCGGCGAGGCGCTGCGAGAGCTGCCGGGATCCATAGTGGATGTGGTACTGGTCGCGCCAGCCGCAGTCGATGTAGAGGCCGCGCAGCGAGCGCAGGGCGGCGCGGTGGCGCGTGACCAGGTTGACCGGGTCGTGGCGCAGCCAGCGCGCCCAGCGCCCGGGCAGCAGCTCGCCCGACTCCAGGTTGAACGGCACGCGAAACCCGAGTGGCGCGCGCGGATCAGGGTCGTAGGTCGCCGCCATGCACAGGTTCATGATGCAGTGGCCCTCGGCGGTGGAGAGCTTCTCCCTTGTCCACACCGCATCGAGGAAGCGGCGGATGCGCCCGTCGTCGAGCCCCTGGGCCAGGCCCCTGCGCCCGGCCTCGCGCAGCGCCGCATAGGCGCCGGCGCGGCGCGCCGGGTGGCGGTGCCGGGCCAGCTCGTTCAGCGTGTTGGGCCAGTCGCAGCGGTAGATGAAATCGAAGCCGGCATCGCCGGAATGGCTGGCTATGGCGCCCCAGTACCGCGCGTAGCGCATGCCGTGGATCATGGCGCCGTAGCCGCCGGAGGATTTGCCGAAGCAGCCCCGGTGCTCGCGGCCCGCCCGCGTGCGGAATTCGCGGTCGACGAAGGGGATGAGCTCCCGCGTCAGGTAGTCCGCGTAACGGCCGATGGCGCTGGAGTTGATGTACTGGTTGCCACCGAGCGCCGTGAAGCAATCCGGGAAGACGATGATCGCCGGCGCCATGCGCCCCGCGCCGATGAGCCGCGCGGCACGCTCGGGCACGTTGTCGCCGAAGGGCTTCCAGTTGGCATGCGACAGACCCGAGCCGGTGAAGCCGACGAGGTCGTAGAGCACGGGAAAGCGCCGGTGCGCCGGCCCCTGGTCGTACTGCGGCGGCAGCCACACGCCGAGGCGGCGGCGGTGCGGATCACCCAGCGGGTTGTCCCGGAGGACCCGCGAGTCGTGTTCGAGCACGACCAGCGTGCCTTCGGCGTGGCGCGGACGTTTCAGTGCCATCGGTCAGTCTCCTGCGGCTGCAAGCCTGCGCATCAGGTCAGGGTGTCGAGGCCGCTGGCCACGGCACGGGTGAGCAGCGAGAGTTCGCCGGGGCTGATGACGAAGGGCGGCATCAGGTAGACGAGATGGCCGAAGGGGCGGATCCAGGCCCCCGCCCCGACGAAGTGCCGCTGCAGCGGCTCCACCGGCACCGGCTGGCGGGTCTGCACCACGCCGATGGCGCCGAGCACCCGCACCTCGGCCACCGCCGGATGCGCCGAGAGCGGGCCGAGCTCCGCGCGCAGCTGCGCCTCGATGGCCGCCACGCGTGCCTGCCAGGGACCCTCGATCAGCAGGTCGATGCTGCGCGCGGCCACCGCACAGGCGAGCGGATTGGCCATGAAGGTGGGCCCGTGCATCAGCGGCCCGCCATCGGCGGAGATGCCACGGGCCACGCGCCCGCTGGTGAGCGTCGCGGCCAGCGTCAGGTAGCCGCCGGTGAGCGCCTTGCCGAGGCAGAGGATGTCGGGGCTGATGCCCGCGTGCTCGCAGGCGAACAGGCGCCCGGTGCGGCCAAAGCCGGTGGCGATCTCGTCGGCGATGAGCAGCACGTCGTGCTCGCGGCAGAGCGCAGCCACGCCGGCGAGGTACTCCGCGCAGTAGAACCACATCCCGCCCGCGCCCTGCACGATGGGCTCGAGGATCACCGCTGCCAGCTCCTGCGCATGCGCGCCGAGCAGCGCCGTGAACTCATCGAGGTCGCCCGGCTGCAGGGGCCCGCCAAAGCGGCTGCGCGGGCGCGGGGCGAACAGGTGCCTCGCCAGCACCGGCGTGAAGCGCTCGTGCATGCCGTTGACCGGGTCGCAGACCGCCATGGCGCCGAAGGTGTCGCCGTGATAGCCGCCGCGCAGGGTGAGCAGCCTTGCCTTGCGCGGCTGTCCCTGCGCGAACCAGTACTGCAGCGCCATCTTGATGGCGACCTCTACCGCCACCGACCCCGAGTCGCAGAAGAACACCCGGTCGAGCCCCGCCGGGACGATGTCGATGAGCCGCCTCCCCAGCGCCATCGCCGGCTCATGCGTGAGCCCGCCGAACATCACGTGCGCCATGCGCCCGAGCTGGTCCGCCACCGCTTCGTTCAGCGCCGGGTGGTTGTAGCCGTGGATGGCGCACCACCAGGACGACATGCCATCCACCAGCTCGCGCCCGTCGGCAAGGCGGATGCGGCAGCCCGCGGCCGAGGCCACCGGCCAGGCCGGCCCCGGGTCCACCATCGAACTGTAGGGATGCCAGAGGTGGCGGCGGTCGAAGTCAGGCACGGCGCACCAGCAGCGGATCCGGATCGAGGTGGCGCGCCAGCGCCCCGGCCGTCGCCTCCGCACCCAGCCAGGGCACGGTCCCGAGACGCGGAGCGGCGAGCCTGGCCTCCAGCGTGGCGATGTTCTCCGCCCGCGCCGGCATCGCCGGCCAGGCGCTGTTCGCCACCCAGCCGGCGAGCTGCAGTCCCGCGCCACGGATCGCCGCTGCGCTGAGCAGCGCGTGGTTGAGGCAGCCCAGGCGCATGCCGACCACGAGGACCACCGGCCAGCCGAGCGCCACCGCGACATCGGCCAGGGTCTCCCGCGCATTGAGCGGCACCAGCCAGCCGCCTGCGCCCTCGGCGAGCAGCAGGTCGTGGCCATGGCTGGCGGCATCGCGACAGTGCCGGGCGATCGTGGCCGCATCCAGCATCACGCCCTCATCCGCCGCGGCGATGTGCGGGGCCGTTGCCGCCTGCAGCAGCACCGGGTTGGTGGCTGCGTAGTCCAGCGGTGCGCTCGAAGCCGCCTGCAGCAGCAGCGCGTCGTCGTTCACCCAGGTGCCGTCCTGGAACACGGCCCCGGCGGCCAGTGGCTTCACGCCCGTCGAGCGCAGTCCGCGCGCGGCAGCCGCGCGCAGCAGGCCCGCGCCGACCAGACTCTTGCCCACCCCGGTGTCGGTGCCGGTGACGAAATACTCAGCCATGATCCCCTTCCTCCGGCAGGGCCCGCAGGCCGGCTGCCAACACTTCGATGAGCCGGTCGACATCGGCCAGCCCGTGGGCCGCGGTGAACGTCACCCGCAGGCGCGAGCTGCCCACCGGCACCGTCGGCGGCCGGATCGCACTCACCAGCAGGCCGGCATCCTCCAGCGCCGCGCTCAACGCCAGCGTACGCCCCGGATCGCCAATCATGATGGGCTGGATCGGCAGCGTCGAAGCCGGCACCGGCAGGCCGAGTGTGCCCAGGCCCGCGTGGAAACGCGCCACCAGATCGCGCAGCCGCTCGCGCCGCCACTCCTCCTCCTCCGCGATCCGCAGGCTGGTGAGCGTGGCGGCCGCCAGCGCCGCCGGCTGCGCGGTGGTGTAGATGTAGGGTCGCGCGCGCTGGATGAGCAGCTCGATGAGGTCCTCCTCGCCCGCGACGAAGGCGCCGGCGGTGCCGAAGGCCTTGCCGAGCGTGCCGACCAGCACCGGCACATCCGCGGTGCCGAAACGCCGGGCATCCACCAGCCCGCGGCCGCCGCGGCCATGGACGCCGAGGCCGTGGGCCTCGTCGATCATCAGCCAGGCGCCGTGGCGATGCGCGACGCCGACGAGATCCTCCAGCGGGCAGAGGTCGCCATCCATGCTGAAGGCGCCATCGCTAGCCACCAGCGCCTGGCCGGCGCGGCGGGCCCCGGTACCGGCCGCCGCCTGCAACCGGCACTCGAGGTCGGCTGCATCGCCATGCCGGTACCAGCTGAACTGCGCGCGGCTCAGCCAGCCCCCATCGAGCAGCGAGGCGTGGTTGAGGCGGTCCTCGAAGACCCGGTCACCGGCCCCGACCAGCGCGCCGATGGCGCCCATGTTGGCGGCATACCCGCTGCCGAAGACCAGCGCCCGCGGCCGGCCGGTGAAGACGGCCAGCGCCTCCTCCAGTTCCTGGTGTGCCGCGGTGTGGCCGCAGACCAGGTGCGAGGCGCCCGCCCCCACGCCCCAGCGCAGCGCCGCCTCGCGCAGGCTCTCGCGCACGCGGGGATCGGCGGCCAGGCCGAGGTAATCGTTGCTGCAGAAGTTGAGGAGCAACCGCCCATCCAGGCGGAGCTCGCGGCCCTGCGGGCCCTCGACCACGCGACGGCGGCGGTAGAGGTTGCGCCGGCGCAGGTCGGCGAGCCGCTCGGCGATGCTCCTGGTGCGTGGCAAGGCAGGTTTCCGGGGCGCGGGCAGGCTGCCTAGTGTAGCGACGGCGGGGGCAGCCGGGTACCGGCGCCCGATGTGGATCAACAGCGCCCCCCGACAGGCGTGCTAGATTGCGCCCCACCCACCATCCTGGCAGGAGCCGCCATGCAGACCGATGTCATCCTCGAGGCCGACGTCACGCCGGCACAGGTCGCTGAACTCGCGCAGATTGCCGAAGGCTACGGGATCCGCGGGCTGTGGACCCAGAACTACTCGACCGGCCGCGACCCCTTCATGTCGCTGATGCCGGCAGCGGCCGCCACGCGGCGCATCCTGCTCGGCGCCGTGGTCATCAGCCCCTACGAGATGCACCCGCTGAAGATCGCCAACATGGTGTCCACGCTCAACGAGGCCAGCAATGGCCGCGGCATGGTGGTCATCGGCGGCGGCGGCGAATGGCCCGGCGTGCTCAAGGTGGGCTACGGCAGGCGCGTCACCGGCGTGGGCGAGGCCATCGGCATGGTGCACCGCGCGGTGCGTGGCCAGGTCGTCAAGTGGGACGGCAAGGTCTACAGCGCACGCTACTTCCGCTCGCCCTGGGTCAAGGGTCCGCCGCCCATCATCTATGCGGGCGCCACCGGCCCGAAGATGCTCGACATGGCCGTGAGATTCGCCGATGGCACCATGCTGAGCGACATGATCGAACCCATGCTGCCGGGAACGATGAAGACGCTCCACGATGCGCTCGCGCGCCACGGCCGCAAGCCCGACGCCTTCCGTGTCAACAACTTCTGCGCCTTCCACGTCAAGAAGGACCGCGAGGCATCGTTCCGCGAAGCGCGGCGCGAGCTGATGGTGCGCGGCTGGCTCGGGGAGGAATGGTACGAGCCCCTGCTGACACCCGAGGAGGCGCAGGTGGTCGCCACCCACAAGGAGGCGTTCCTCACGGCCTTCCGCACCCGGAGCGGTGACATCAAGGGCGTCGCCCCGGAGATCTGCGCCAAGCTGGTCGAGGGCCTGAGCCTCGCCGGTGACCTCTCCGACCTCGACCGCCATGTCGGGCGCCTGAAGAAGTTCGCTGCGGCGGGCATGACCGAGAACGCGCTGCGCCTGCACGACGATCCGGCCGGGGCCCTGCACATCATCGGCCGGGAACTGCTGCCCCGCCTGCGGTAAACACCCCCGGCCCTGGGGTATGATGTGGCCGCGGGCGATTACACGGCACCCGCATTACTGGCCACACACCCCGGCGCTGCTGGGCGTCGTTGCCACGGCATGAAGCCGTGGCAAGCGGCGTTGCAGTGCCGTCACGACCAGGGGACCGCAGGACTTGGCAGGCGAAACGCCCGGATTCTGGACGCGTGCGCAACGCGGCTTGCGGGCCATGGCGGCTGCCCTGCCCGGGCTGGCCCTGGCTGCGATACCCGCACCCGCTGCCCTGGCTGCCCCTGCCGTCCAGGGCCGCCCGGCCACGGCGCCCGCGCAGGGCTCACGGCTGCTCTATGCCGAACCGCTCGGCGTGCGCAGCGAGGGCGCTGCGGCCCGGCAGTCGGCCGGCGCGGCCCCGCCCCGCAGGACGCTGTATTTCCGGGCGTTCGGCCGCGACTTCCAGCTGGAGATGGCCCCCAACGTGCAGCTCGGTCCCGCCCCGCCCGGCGTGCAGCCCGAAGCCGGCGCGATCCCGGGCATGCCCGGCTCCTGGGTGCGCCTGACGCGCGAGGGCGGCAACCTCACGGGGCTGATCTTCGACGGCAGCGAGTACTTCGGCGTCGAGCCGGTGGCCAGCCTGGTCACGGTGCTGGAACCCGACGTGCCGCAGCCGGCGGACGGCAACATGATCTACCGGCTGTCGGATCTGCTCATCGATCCGCAGGCGATGAGTTGCACGACAGCGGAGGCCGGCGCCGGCCCGGGTGATGGCGGCCAGCCCGCCAGCGCGGCCACGGCGCTGCGCGCGCTGGGCGCCGAGCTCGCCGCGGCCGCCGCCACCGGCCCCGGTTACCGGGTGCACATCGCGCCCGTTGCCGACTACGAGTTCGCCAGCCGCTTCGGCAGCAGCGCCGGCACCGAGATGATCGCCCGCCTGAACATCGCCGATGGCATCTTCCGCAGCCAGGCGGGCGTGAACCTCGCGGCCGATGCGCCGGTCATCTTCACCTCGACCTCCCCGCCCTATCCACTGACGGCCGGCGATGCCTACACGCTGCTCGGGCAGATCTCCGACTACCGGCGCAACAGCAACACGAGCGCCGGGATCACCCACCTCTTCAGCAACAAGACCTTCGCGAACCTCACGGTCGGCCTCGCCTGGCAGGACGCGATGTGCTACCCCCGGGAAGGTGCGGGCCTGAGCACGAGCGCGGGCCTCACCACGGTGATGAGTGGCCTGGTGGCCGCCCACGAGATCGGCCACAACTTCGGCGCGCCGCATGATGGCGAGAGCCCCGGGCCCTGCGCATCCACGCCGGAGACCTACCTCATGGCGCCGGTGATTTCCGGCAGCTCGGACTTCTCCCCCTGCAGCCTCGGGCGCATCGCCCTGACCCTCCAGAGCCGCCTGGCGCGCTTCCCCGCCTGCATCAGCACGGTCGCCAACTTCGACGTCGCCGTGCTGCCGCCCTCCGCCGCCAGCACCCAACCCGGCGTCGAGGCGGACCTGCTGATCCGCGTGCAGAACCAGGGCAACCAGCCTGCCAGCACCCTCGGCCTGCAGTTGCAGGTGCCGGCCGCCCTGCAGGTCACCGGTGCCGACACGGTCAGCGGCTCCTGCAGCATCAATGCCGGCGAAGTCGGCTGCGCACTGGCGGACCTCGCGGTCGCTGCCAGCTGGGACGTGCACCTGCGCGTCAGGGGCTCCACGCCGGGCAGCTACACCCTCAACGCCAGCGTCTCGGCCGCCGTGGACGACAGCCCGGGCAACAACCAGCAGGGCTTCACGCTGACGGTGATCAACCCGGCGGCGGCCGCCGGCGGCGGCGGTGGCGAGAGCGGCGGGGGCGGCGGCGCAACCGATGTCCTGGCGCTGCTCGGCCTGCTGGCCCTCGCGCTGCGACGGCGGGCCGGCGCCGGACTCCCGGCCGTTTGACCGCATTGCACGGCGCGTTTAACGTGGGCGCGCGCCTGTGCCCCGCGCCAGCGGCCCTGACGGAGAGCGCATGAAACCCCTGCCGATCCTGCTGACCGCCCTGCTCCTGCTGGCCGGCTGCGCCAGCGCACCACGGCTCACGCCCTGGCAGGCTGTACCGCTGCTCGCCACGCTGCCACCGGACTGCGACCCCGGGGTCGCGGCGCCGGGCGCGGCACCCGTGATCCCGGGCGGCCTGGCCGTCGTGCGCAGCGACGGCCGCGATGTGGTGCTGGTCGCGGTGCGTGGCTGCCTGATGACCGCCGATGCCGGCACTGGCGCCAGCGACCTCCTGCCCACCTACGGCGATGCCATCGCCCCCACCATGGTGGACGGCACCAGCGCAGGCCTGGCCTTCAGCAGCAGCCTCTCGGGCTCGGTGCGCGCGATCGACAGGACTGGCGCCATCACCTTCAATGCCTCGGGCCTGCGCCACCCGCTGGGCGTGCGCCTGCTCCCCGGCGGCAGCCTGCTCGTGGCGGAGGCCGCCACCGGCCGGGTGCTGCACCTCGGCCCGGACGAGGATGCGCGTCCGAGGCTGGTCGCCGAAGGGCTCGACCGGCCCTGTGGCCTGCTGCTCGTGGACGCCACCCAGGCGATCGTCACCGAGAGCGGCGGCGGGCGCCTCACGCGCATCCGCCTCGACCGCTACGAGCGCCAGCAGATCGCGGGCGGCCTTGAACAGCCACAGGGCATCGCCCGCATGGCCGATGGCCGCCTGGCCGTGGTGGAGGCCGGCCGGCAACGCCTGGTGGCGATCGATGCCACCAGCGGGCGCATCGAGGTGCTGGCGGACAGGCTGCCGGTCGTGGCCGGCGGGGCCGGCAGCGCACCGGATCCGCATGCCGTGGCCGACGTGGCGGCGGCCCCCGACGGCACGCTGTTCGTCAGCGGCAATGCGACCCGGACCGTCCTGAAGGTCACGCCGCGGCCCCGGCCGGCGACGAGGTAATCCATGAACGCCAACACCCCCCCGGGAATCCTTCCCGCCCTGCTCCTCGCCGCCGGCCTCGCTGCCGGCGGCTGGTTCACCGGCCACGGCTTCATGAAGGCGCGCACGGCGGACCGCACCGTCACCGTGAAGGGCATCGCCGAACGCGAGGCCCGGGCGGACATCGCCATCTGGCCGTTGCGCATCTCGGCCGCGAGCGACGACCTCGGCCGCGCCCAGGCGCAGCTGGAACACAGCCTCGGCGAGATCAACGCCTTCCTCCTGCGCCATGGCCTGGACCCCGCCACGGCAACGCTGCAGGCTTTTTCGGTGAGCGATGCGAAGACCAACCAGTACGGCAACGGGCCGCACGAGGGCAGCCGCTTCGTGATCAACCAGACGCTGGTGGTGCGCTCCACCGAGCCGGTGAAGCTGCGCTCGGCCTCGGAGAAGGTCGGCGAGCTGGTTTCGGCCGGCGTGGTGCTCTCCTCGGGTGGCGAGTACGGATCGAGCGGCCCGACCTACGTCTTCTCGGGCCTCAACCAGCTCAAGCCGGAGATGATCGCCGATGCCACCGCCCGCGCACGCGAGGCGGCCGAACAGTTCGCCCGTGACTCGCAGAGCCGGCTGGCCGGCATCCGCCGGGCCAACCAGGGCGTGTTCGAGATCCTGCCGCGCGACCAGGCGCCCGGCATGAACCAGGAGGGCCAGATCGACAAGACCGTGCGCGTGGTGGCCACGGTGGAATACGGCCTGGAGGACTGATGTCCGCCCTGCAGCCCTTCATCGACTGGTACCTCGCGCAGATCGAATCCGGCGGCTACTGGCTGGTGGCCCTGCTGATGGCCATGGAGTCCTCCATCATCCCGCTGCCGAGCGAGGTGGTGATCCCGCCCGCCGCCCACATTGCCCACACCACCGGCAAGATGTCGCTCGCCGGCGTGGTGGCGGCAGGCACGCTGGGTTCCTGGCTGGGCGCAACGCTGATGTACTGGGTGGCGCGGGCGGTGGGCCGGCCGCTGCTCCTGCGCTATGGCTCCTATGTGCTCATCACGCCCGCGAAGATCGAGCGTGCGCAGCGCTGGGCCGACCACTATGGCGAGGTCGGCATCTTCATCTCGCGGCTGCTGCCCGTGGTGCGCCACCTGATCGGCATCCCGGCCGGCGTGGTGCGCATGAATTTCCTCTACTACAGCACTTTCACCGTGATCGGCAGCGCCATCTGGTGCTCGGTGCTGGCCTGGCTCGGTGTCACCGCCGGCCAGGACCAGGCACTGCTCGACGGCGACCTGCACCGCATCACCCTCTGGGCCGGCGGGGTGCTGCTCGCGCTCGGCGCCATCTACTACCTCTTCGTCCACCGCCAGATGCGCCGCGGCTGACTGCCGGGGCCGCCACCGCCTTGCCTCGCCACGTGCGGGCGTGCAACATGCCACCTTCGACTCCAGAGACCGGGACAGACATGAATTCCAGGCCCAAGCTCACCATTTCCTCGCTGGACGCCGAGCGCCTCGAGGCGCTGCTCGCAGCACTGCCAGCCGGTTCCTTCCCGGGCCACGAGGCGCTGGAGGCCGAGCTGGCGCGGGCGGAGATCGTCGAGCCTCAGGCCATGCCGCCGACGGTCGTGACCATGAACTCGACGGTGCGCTTCGAGGTCGAGTCCTCGGCCGAGGAATTTCGCCTGACGCTGGTCTACCCGCGCGATGTCGATGCCTCCGGCGAGAAGATTTCCATCCTGGCGCCGGTGGGCGCCGCACTGCTGGGGCTCGCGCAGGGCGACTCGATCGAGTGGCCCAAGCCCGGCGGCGGCACCCTGCGCGTGCGCATCAAGGAAGTGACCTACCAGCCGGAGCGGGCCGGCGAATTCCACCGCTAGACCACCCCAACGCCGGCCGCGGCGCCAGCGCAATCCGCAGGAGCACCGACCGTGAGCGAGCAGCCGCCCTATCCGCGACCGGCCTACGCCTGGTACTGCCTCGGTGTCATCTGCTTCGCCTACCTCTTCGGCTTCATGGACCGCATCATCGTCGGCCTGCTGACGCCGGCGATCCAGGCCGACATCGGCCTGTCCGACTCGCAGATGGGCCTCATCCAGGGCATCGCCTTCGCCCTGTTCTACACCCTCTTCGGCCTGCCCATCGGCCGCGCCACCGACCGCCACAGCCGCAAGTGGCTGCTGACCGCGGGCACCACGCTCTGGAGCCTGATGACGGCCGGGGCGGGCCTGGTGCGCAGCTTCGGCGGCCTGTTCGCCATGCGCGCCGGCGTCGGCGTCGGCGAGGCGACGCTCAACCCCTGCGCCACCTCGCTCATCAGCGATGCCTTCCGCCCGGAGAGCCGCCCCAAGGCCTTCGGCATCTACACGATGTCCACCGCGCTCGGCACCGGCATCACCTACCTCGGCGGCGGGCTGGTCATCGGCTTCATCGGCGGGCCGGGTGGCGGCAACCGCTTCGACATGCCGCTGCTCGGCGAGATCCCCGCCTGGCAGGCGGTGTTCATCCTCATCGGCCTCGCCGGCCTGGTGCCCGCGCTCCTCATGGCGCTCACCGTGCGCGAACCGCAGCGGCGCGACCTGGCCCGTGGCGGCAGGCAGGCCGGCTGGCCGGAGATCCGCGCCTTCCTCCGGCAGAACCGCACCACGCTGCTCTGCCACCACTTTGGCGTGGCCTGCAACGTGCTCGCGGTCTACGGCTGGGTGAACTGGCTGCCGGCGCTGTTCGTGCGGCTGCACCACTGGACCATCCCCCAGTTCAGCATCTGGTACGGGATCTTCGGCGGCAGCGCGGGCATCATCTCGGCCATTGCCAGCGGCTACGTCACCAACTGGATGAAGCGCAGGGGCCACAGCGACGGTGCCATGCGCACCGTGCTGATCGGCGGCATCGGGCTGACCCTCTGCACCGGCCTCGCCCCGCTGCTGCCCACGCCCTGGCTGGTGCTGGCAGGCTATTGCCTGGCCGGCCTGTTCGCCAATTTCGCGCCCTCGCAGGCGCTCGCCGCGGTGGCCGAGATCACCCCCAACCAGCTGCGCGGCTTCGTCACCTCGATCTACGTCCTGGTCATCGGCATCGCCGGCGCCGGCCTCGGGCCGTGGATCATGGGGCTGGTCACCGACAAGGTGTTCGGCGACCCGCTGAAGATCCACTACTCGATCGCCCTGGTGACGATCGTCATGGGCCTGCTCGGCATCGGGCTGGTCAGCTACGGGCTGAAGGCCTACCGCGAGAGCCTGGCGCGCGCCGGCTGGCAGCAGTCCCAATTGTCATAGAACTATGACATTATCGGCGCAGCGCCATGCTGATGCCGAACCCGTGACCACCGCCCCTCCTCCCGGCACAGCGCCGGGCGCGCGCCCCGCCGGCGCGCCGGTGCCGTTCGCCACGCGCCTCGGCTGGGGCATCGGCTCCCTCGGCGCCGCCATCCTCTTCAACAGCTACGCGGTGCTGCTCCTCTTCTACCTGACCAACGTGGTCGGCATGAAGGTGCAGGTGGCCGGCCTGCTCCTCACCATCGCCAAGCTCTACAACGTGGTCTGCGACGTGCCGATCGGCCTGCTGAGCGACCGCACGCACTCGCGCTTCGGCCGGCGCCGGCCATGGATGCTCGCCGCCTCGTTCCTGTGCGCGGCCGCCTTCGTCGTCATGTTCAACGTGCCGCAGCCGGCCGCACCCGGCGCGACGGCTACCGTCGCCTACGTGCTCGGCTCGCTGCTGCTCTACGCCACGGCCTACAGCATGTTCAACGTGCCCTACATGGCCATGCCCGGGGAGATGTCCGACAGCTACCACGAACGCACGGCGATCATGTCCTACCGGGTGATCTTCATCCAGGTGGGTTACCTCATCGGCGTCGGCCTGGCGCCCCGGCTGGCGAAGGCGCTGGGCGGCGGCAGCACGGGCTATGGCCGCATCGGCTGGCTCCTCGGCATGGCGGCGGGCATCGCCATGCTGGCGAGCTTCTTCGGCACCGCCCGTGCGCGGGCCACCGCGCGGGAGGCCGCACGCTACAGCGCCCGCGAGCAGTTCATGAGCGCACTCGGCAACCGGCCGTTCCTGCTGCTGTCCGCCTTCAAGCTGCTGACGCTGTTCTCCGGCGCCACGGTGACGGCGACACTGCTCTTCTTCGTGAAGAACGTCCTGCGCCACGACCCCGGCATCATGCTCTGGTACAGCATCGGCTACGCCGGGGCGGCGCTGGTGACGGTGCCGCTGGTCTGGGTGAAGCTCTCCGCCCGCATCGGCAAGCACCGCGCCCTGATGGTGGCGACGCTGGGTTTCCTGGTGGTGGTGCTCTCCTGGCTGCTGGCCAGTCCGGGCGAGAGCGAGTGGGTGTTCACGCTGCGCGCCTTCGCGCTCGGCAGCTTCGCGGCCGGCAAGCTGCTGCTCGGCATGACGCTGCTGCCCGACATCATGGAGTACGACAGCCTGCGCACCGGCATGCGCCGCGAGGGGGTGTTCGCCGGGGCCTACAGCCTGGTGGAGAAGTCCGCCTATGCGCTGAGCCCGCTGGTGCTCTCGCTGATCCTCGGCGCCTTCGGCTACCGCGAGAGCGTCAATGATGCCTTCGTCGAGCAGAGCAGCGAGGCGCTCTTCGGCATCTACCTCAACATCGCCGTGGTGCCGGCCGTCTGCAACGGGCTCGCCGCGCTGGTGCTCCTGCGCTACGACCTCACCGAGGCCAGGCTGCGCGAACTGCGTGCTGCCACCGGACGCTGAGCCAGCGCCGGCTGGTCAGTGGCTGGCGCCCGCCGCCGGCACCGCCGAACCACCACCCGCGGCAGGTGGTCCACCCCACAGCGCCAGCACGCTGCCACCCAGGCCCAGCAGCAGCACGGCGAAGCGCAGCAGCCCACCGAGCACCGGCAGCGAGCCCACCAGCGCCAGGCCAAGCAGCACGAGCAGCAGGGCCAGCAGGCGCCGTCCGCTGCCGGCCGGCCGGCCCGGTCCCGTGGCCGCCAGCGCGCGGTCGCCGAGGTACAGCGCACCGGTCACGTAGGCCGTGAGCAGCAGGGCGAGGTAGCCCAGCACCAGCAGCAGGGCGAGCGGCAGGCCGACCACGCTGAGCGCCAGGGCCATGGCGAGCGCCGGCACGCCGGCCAGCACCAGCAGGCCGACAGCCATGCCGAACCACGGCCGCGCCGCCAGTGCGGCGCTGCTGCGGCGGGAGAAGCCGGCAAGACCGCGGACCAGCAGCAGCCCCAGCACGAACAGCCCGGTGAGCCAGAGCCAGCCCACGTTGCGCAGCATCGCCGGCAGGCCTGGGCCGGCCGCTGCCGCGTCGCCTTCCTCGGGGATCACGCCGGCGTCCACCTCGAGGTCCTCGGGCAGGCTGACGGGGCCGCTGACGCGGTAGCGCAGCTCACCGCCGATGCGCGTGCCGGGCCGCACGGTCAGCCGTTCGGCATAGACATGCACGTCGCCGTCCACATCGCCACCGAGCGTGACATCGCCGCCCGCCACGGTCAGGTAGCCGCCGAAATCACCCCGGGCATCCACCGTCGCACCGGCGATCGCCACCCCGCCCTCGATGCGCGACTCCGGATGGATGAGCACCCGGCCACCGGCGAGCCGTGCATTGCCGTGGACCAGGGCATCGATCTCCAGTTGTCCCGCTGCGGCGTAGAGGTCCTGGCCGACGGTGGCGCGCACCACCACCCGGCCGCCCGCCAGGCTGGCATCGCCGTCGATGGAGGCATTGCTCTCCACCGTGGCGCCGGCGAGCAGCGCATCGCCGCCGACGGTCTGCTCGAGCACGACCCGGCGGCCCGCCTGGAAGACATCCCCGTCGAGGGCATCGTCATCGCCATGCGCGGCGCCCGTCGGCGCCAGCACGGCCACCAGGCACCACAGCGGCAGCAGGCGCCAGGAATTCGTGGCCAGCACGGCAGCACGCATCTTCATCTGCCCGCTCCTTTCCCGGGAAGCCCCCGCAGTATAGGCGACCGGCGCCACGCCGGCCCTGGCCACCGTGCAGGGTCAGCGGCCGTGCGAAGTCCGCCCGCCGGCACCCCGGCGCTGGCGTCCGCCGCTGCGCCGTTGCTGCGCCCCCGGATGGCGCTGGCCACCCTGGCCACCGTGGCCACCCGGGCCAGCCTGGCCACCGCCGTGGTGGCGATGCCCGTCGTGGCCGCGCCCCGCAGCAGGCGGAGCCTCGGCCGGAATCTCGAACTGCGGCACCGGCAGCACGCTGATCGCCCGGCGCAGCAGCCGCTCGATATCGCGCAGCAGCAGCGCCTCGTCGGGCGACACCAGCGAGACCGCGCAGCCCTCCATGCCGGCCCGGGCGGTGCGCCCGATGCGGTGCACGTAGTCCTCGGGAACGTTGGGCAGCTCGTAGTTCACCACCACCGGCAGCTCCTTGATGTCCAGCCCGCGGGCCGCCACCTCGGTCGCCACCAGCGCGACGATGCGCCCGGCCTTGAAGTCGGCGAGCGCCCGGGTGCGCGCGGCCTGGCTCTTGTTGCCGTGGATGGCGGCCGCCTGGATACCCGCGCGCTCGAGCTGCTGGGTGAGGCGGTTGGCGCCGTGCTTGGTCCGCGTGAAGACCAGCACCTGCGGCCAGCCCTGCGCCTGGATCAGGTGCGCCAGCAGGTGGCGCTTGTGGTCCTTCGCCACGCGGTAGGCGTGCTGCTCGACGCGGTCGGCGGTGGCATTGCGCGGTGCCACCTCGATGGCCACCGGCTCGTGGACGAAGCGCGCGGCGAGGTCGCGGATGTCATCGGAGTAGGTGGCCGAGAACATGAGGTTCTGGCGCTGCTCCGGCAGCAGCCTGAGCACGCGCCGGATGTCGTGGATGAAGCCCATGTCGAGCATGCGGTCGGCTTCGTCGAGGACGAAGACCTCGATGGCACGCAGGTCCACCGCCTGCTGCCCGGCCAGATCCAGCAGCCGCCCCGGCGTGGCCACCAGGATGTCGGTGCCCAGGCGCAGGGCATCGATCTGCGGGTTGATGCCCACGCCACCGAACACCACGGCGGTGCGCAGGCGCAGGTACTTGCCGTAGTCGCGGGCGCTGTCGGCCACCTGGGCGGCCAGTTCGCGCGTCGGCGTCAGCACCAGCGCACGCGGCGCGCGCCGTGCGGCATCCGCCGGCGCCTGGGCCAGCCGCTGCAGGATGGGCAGCACGAAACCGGCGGTCTTGCCGGTGCCGGTCTGGGCGCCGGCGAGGACGTCGCGGCCCGCCAGCACGGCGGGGATGGCCTGGGCCTGGATCGGGGTGGGCGCGTCGTAGCCCTTGTCGGCGACGGCACGCAGCAGTTCGGGCAGGAGCCCGAGGTTGGCAAAAGACATGTGGATTTCCTGAAAAAGCCAATGAAGCCCGCTTATTCCGGGCCGGCATCAGCGCGGCCCGGTGCGGTCACCAGCGGGGAAAACGATTACCGGAGTGCGTCGGGATGGTCGGGACGGACTGCGAGCTGAGGCGGCGCTGACCGCGCACGTGCCTGAACAGCGGGACGCACTTTACCCGAGGGCGGTGGCGGCGTCCACCGGCCAGCCTGCGGGCTGGCCCCACCCGGCTGCCGGCCGTGCTGCCGCCGGGACTCAGCCCATCGCGGCGCGCATCGCCTCGGTGTCGGCCTGCGCGGCCTTCGCCAGTTCCTCGAAAGGCCGCCCCTCGATCCGCAGGCGTGCCAGTGCAGCCTCGGCCTCGGGCTCCGGTGGCGCCCCGGCCTTGCGCAGGCGGACGTGCAGCTTGGCGCCGCAGAGGATGCGGGTGAGCGCGCTGAGGTCGCTATTGCCGGCATCGAAGATGGCGTTCTGGTTCTCCACCGCCTCGGCGATCCGCGCCGGGATCTTCCAGTGGTCGAGGATGGTGCGGGCGATGGTGGCATGCCAGTCGTTGAGCGCATGCTCCCAGTCGGCGATGGCGTGCGGATCGATGCTCTCCTGGCGCGCCCGCGCGAAGAGGTAAAGCTTGCCGATCAGGTGGAACAGCCCGGCGGACATCGCCTCGTCCGGGCGCACTGCCTGGACATCCCTGAGCTGCCTCGCGACCCCGCCGCAGAGCGCGGCCACGCCATTGCTGGTCCTCCAGATGTCGGCCAGCACCGGGCGGATGGGCTGCAGCCATTCCTGCTGCTCCAGCTGCTTCATGGCAAACGCGGTGGCCTGGCTGCGCACGATGTTGAACCCCAGGCCGGTGATGGCGGCCTTGAGGTCACTGACCTCGCGGCCCGACTTGTTGAAGGCGGCCGAGTTGGCCAGCTGCAGGAGGCGGGCGGCCAGCGCGGGCTCGCTCGCCACCAGCCGGACGACGTCCTTCGCGGCCACCCCGCTGTCACCCAGCGCGCGATGGATCCGCGCCACGATCTCGGGGAAGCCCGGCAACTCGATCCGGTCGGTATTGAGGTCCTGGGCGAGGCCCATCACGATCTGGCGGGCGTCGATCTGCCGGCCGGTACCCGTGGCGATGCACGGCTCCACGCGCACCACGGCCGGTTGCGGCGCCTCCTGCCTGCGCAGGCCCGATGCGACCTGCAGATCGTCCGCGACTGCCACCTTGCGCCTCACCCGTCCCGAATCAGTCATCACAACCGGCGGCGAGCGCCACCGGTACCCTGCGGCCACTATAGGGGGGACTGGACGTCCCGGCTGTGATGAACCACCCAAACGGCCCGGCGGGCCCGGGCAGCCTGCGGCTCAGATGCGCGCCGGCACGCCCCGCTGCGCGAACAGCGCCTTCCTGCGGAAGAAACGCAGCAGCCCGGCATCCCCGTGGCGCGAGCCGCCGATGCCCGAGTAGCCGAAGGAATTCTTCTCCGCCTCGTAGGTCTCGCGGGTGAGCCCCGCGTCGTTGAGGCTCATGCCGCCGGCATTGATGCGCTGGGCCACGGCGCGCGCCTCCTCCAGCGTGCCGGCGAACACCGCCCCGGAGAGCCCGAAGACGGTGTCGTTGGCGAGCGCCACCGCCTCATCCACCGTGCGAAAGGCCATCACGGGGGTCACCGGGCCGAAGGTCTCCTCGGTCATCAGCGTCATGCCGTGGTTGACCCCGGTCACGACGGTGGCCGGCACGTAGCGCCCGCCGCCCAGGTTGCGGCTCTTGCCGCCGCAGCGGACCAGCGCGCCCTTCGCCACCGCATCGTCGAGCTGCGCATCGATGATGTCGGCCTGCCGGTCGAAGATCATCGGGCCGATCGGCCCATCGCCGAGCTCCGGGTAGCCGATGCCGGCCTTGCGCGACTTCTCGACCAGCAGGTCGACCAGCCGGTCGTGCACCGATTCATGCACATACACCCGCTCCAGCGCGAGGCAGACCTGGCCGCTGGCCGTGCAGGACACGCGCAGGATGGCATCGCTCGCCTGGTCCAGGTCGGCGGAGGGCAGCACGATCGCCGGGTCCTTGCCGCCGAGCTCGAGGAAGGCCGGGATGAAGCGCTCGGCGGCGGCCACCGCCACCTTGCGCCCGGTGGCGACGCTGCCGGTGAAGCAGATCGCATCGACCTGGCCGATGAGCGCCGCACCGGTCTCCCGCCCGCCGGCGACAACGTCGAACACGGCAGCCACCCCGGGCACCGAGGCGATGACCTCGCGCAGCGGGCCGGCAAAGCGCGGCGTGACCTCGCTCGGCTTGACGATCACCGCACAGCCGGCCAGCAGCGCCGGCACCGCATCGATGAACGACAGCGCAAACGGGAAGTTCCACGGGCTGATCACCCCCACCAGCGGGTAGGGCACCAGCTGCTGCGCGATGCGCAGCGTGGGCATCAGCTTCGAATCGAATTCGTCCGTCACCATGAGCGCGGGCGCGCGCTCGCACCAGCGGCGGATGTTGCGCACGACGGAAGCCACCTCCCCCGCCGCCACGGCCGTGCGGGCGGTATCGACGGACAGCGGCTGCACCAGCGCCTCGCGGTTGGCCTCCAGCGCATCGGCGAGCCGGCGCATGGCCGCGCAACGCGCCTCGACGCCGGCGGCCTGCCAGGCGAGCTGCGCCCGGCGCAGCTCGTGGCAGCGCGCGGCGAGCTCTGCCTCCGTGGGCGGGGTGAATTCGTGGTCCTCCCGGCCGGTGCGCGGGTTGCGCACGCGGATGGCCGCGGGAACTGCGCCGGGACCTGTCTGCTGGATGGCTGGCTGTACCATTGTCCTCACTCCTGGTTTCCGGATGCGGGCCCGCCGGCGGGCTGGAAGACGCGGCCCATGTACTGCCCGGGATCGGCGGCCGGCTCCGCCACCGATACGCCGGCGATGCCGGCGAGCACCCGGGCGAGGTTCTTCTTGAATTCCAGCTCCATGGCCCGGCCGATCTGGATGCGCTGTGCCTGCGGCGAGCCCGCGCCGTGCAGCGACTCGGTGAGATAGCCCACCGCGTTGCGCCCCATGGTCATGTTCTCGATCAGCCGCAGGATGCGCATGCGGTCCCCGGCGGGGATGTCGGCGCGCGCCTGCAGGTACTTGCGCAGCAGCGCGCCGATCTCCGGATGGTCGAGGTCGGCTGCCGCCGGCATGGTGACCACGAGGCCGCCGGCCAGGTCCTGCGCGAGCCGGCCGATCTCGTAGGGCAGCTTCGTCACGTGGTGCTTGCAGACGTTGGCCAGCATGTCATCGGCCTGGAAGACACCGGATGGCAGCGGCGTGGCCTGGAAGCTGGCGGCGAGGCCGGTGCCGTAGATGGTCTCGTTGAGGTGGGTCATCTCCACCAGCTTGTCGCGGATGTGGCTGGCCGCCTCCACGCCGTTGCACTCGGCGGCGGCGGCCGCCGCCCCGATCAGCACGTCGCCGACGCCGGTCTTGCAGACATAGCTGCGGCGGTGGTAGCCGGTGAAGCGGTCCACCAGCAGGGCGGCGAACTCGTGCTCGCCGTCCATGAAGACCCGCTCGTGCGGGATGAAGACATCCTCGAAGACGATCATCGCCTCCTGGCCGGCGAAGCGGCTGTTGCCCGCATCGATGTCGCCATCCATCGCGCGGCTGTCGCAGCTCTGGCGGCCGTAGAGGTAGGTGATGCCGGGCGCATCCACCGGGATGGCGGCCGCGACGGCGTAGTCGCGGTCGGCCGGGCCGAGCCGCTGGGTCGGCATGACCAGCAGCCAGTGCGAGTTCACGCAGCCGGTCTGGTGCGCCTTCGCACCGCGGATCCAGATGCCCGCGGCATCACGGCGCACGATGTGCACGAAGAGGTCCGGGTCGGCCTGCTCGTGCGGGGCCTTGCTGCGGTCGCCCTTGGCGTCCGTCATCGCCCCGCCGACGACGAGGTTCTGCCGCTGCGCCATGGCGAGGAAGCCGAGCAGGCGCTGGTGGTAGCCGGTGCGATGCCGCCCGTCGATCTCGAAGGTGACCGAATGCAGCGCGTTGAAGGCATCCATGCCGACGCAGCGCTGGAAGCAGGTGCCGGTGAGCTGCCCCAGGCGCCGCTGCATCCTGTTCTGCATCACCAGGTCCGCGGGCGAGCCGGCGATGTGCAGGAAGCGGTTGACCCGCTGGCCGGTGAGCGGCGAGATGACACTGGCGAGCGCGGGGTTGCGCAGCGCCAGATCGTAGGTTTCCGCCACCGCGTTGATCGACGGGCGGATGACCGGGTGATCCACCGGCTCGTCGATGAACTCACCCTGCAGGAACACCCGCAGCCCGCGCCCGCGCAGCGATGCGATGTATTCGGCGCCCGTCGTGATGGGTTGCAAGGCAGTCCTCCTCAGAGATCGCGCGCCACGCGGAAGCCGAAGAAGGAATAGCGGGCATCGGCCGGGTCGCGCCCACGGAAGCTCACGCGCTGGCGGCTCGGGCGCGTGATCCAGCTGCCGCCGCGCACGCTGCGCCGCTCGCAGCTGCCCGTTGCGGACTGCACCGCGCTGCCATCGACCGGGGTGGCCGGGTACGGCGCCTGGTAGCAGTCGGCGGTCCACTCCCAGACGTTGCCGATCATGTCGTGGAGCCCGAAGGCATTGGGCCGGAAGCTGCCCACCGGGGCGGCACGGGCGAAGCCGTCGTCGCAACCGAAGGGCGCCCAGCCGAAGCCGTTGGCGCGCGCGCCGCTGGCATCGTAGACATTGGCGAAGGTGCAGGCCGCCGCATCGGCATCGGTGCCCGGGACGGCCCAGAAATAGTCCCCGGTGCTGCCGGCGCGCGCGGCATACTCCCACTCGGCCTCGCTCGGCAGCCGGTAGTGCCGGCCCGTGCGCCGCGCGAGCCACTGCACGTAGGCCTCGGCATCGTTCCAGGACACGCAGGTGACCGGCTCGTCGTCGAAGGGCATGCGCCCGTAGCCGGGATCGGTCCAGTCGGCGTCGGGTGGCGTGCGCCACTCACCCGCCCACACCTGGCAACCTCCGCCCATGGCGTGGCCCGTGGCGCTGACGAAGGCCGCGAACTGCGCCTGCGTCACCTCGTGGCGGCCGAGCGCGAAGGCCCTGGCGATGTGCACCGTGTGCACGGGACCCTCGGGCCGGCCCTCCTCGCCCCCTGCCGCGCCCATGCGGAATTCGCCGGCCGGCACCACCACCAGCGCCGGGCACTGCGCGCAGTCCTGCAGGCTGGCGCCGGCGCGCGGCCCGCGCGGGATGCAGCCGGCCAGCACGAGGCCGAGCAGCGCCAGCAGCGCAAGCTGCGCGGCGCCACGCCGCCACTGCTGGCCGGAATCAGGCCACCAGGCCATGGCGCACCAGCGGCAGGCTGCGGATGCGCCGGCCGGTCACCGCGAAGATGGCGTTGACCACCGCAGGCGCCACCGGCGGGACACCGGGCTCGCCGACCCCGCCCCAGGGCTTGCCGCCCTCGATGACATCCACGCGGATCAGCGGCGTGCTGGCCAGCGTGACCATGCGATAGTCGTGGAAGTTGCTCTCCTGGACACAGCCGCCAGCCAGGTGGATGTCCCCGTACAACAGCGCGGAAAGGCCGAAGAGGATGCCCCCCTCCATCTGCATGCGCACCACCTCGGGCTGGATGGCGCGCCCGCAGTCGATGGCGCAGCAGATCTCGAGCACCTCCAGCCGGCCATCGCTGACCCGCACGCGCGCCACCTGGGCCACCGGCGAGCCCTGGTCCTCGACGAGCGCGATCCCCATGCCCTCGCCCGCCGGCAGCTTGCGCCCCCAGCCGGCGCGCGCGGCCGCCGCGCGCAGCACGGCCTGGTGGCGCGGATGCTCGCCGAGCAGTTCCAGGCGCAGGTCGAGCGCATCGCGCCCGGCGGCGTGGGCGATCTCGTCCATGGCGCACTCGAGGAAGAAGCCGTTGTGCGACTGGCCGACCGAGCGCCAGGTGCCCACCGGCACGTGGGTCACCACCGGCACCCAGGCCAGCCGGTAGTTCGGCACCGCGTAGGCCAGGTCGGAGAACGTGCTCACCGCCAGCGGGTCCGCCCGCTCGCCGAGCCGTCCGGGCCTGCCCCACTCGCTGATCGAGGCGCCGGCCAGCTTCACGGCCAGGGCGGCGAGCCGGCCCTTGCCGTCGAGGTCGGCGACGATGCGGGCGGCGAAGGCCGGGCGGTAGTAGTCGTGCTGGATGTCCTCGCCGCGCGACCAGATGAGCTTCACCGGCCGGCCCGGCACCGCGCGGGCGATGAGCGCCGCCTGCACGCCGAAGTCCGTCTGCCAGCGCCGGCCGAAGGCACCGCCGGCGAAGGTGCGCTCCACGCTCACGGCATCCGCGGGGATGCCCAGCGCAGCGGCCACATCGTCACGCAACCGCATCGGCCCCTGGGTCGGTGCGCGGAGCTGGCAGCCGGCGGCGGTCACCAGGGCCGTGCAGGTCATCGGCTCGAGCGTGGCGTGGGCGAGGTAAGGCACCTCGTACTGGAGTTCGAGCCGCTGCCCATCGGCGACGGACGCCGGCAGCGCGCCGCGCTCCACGCCCAGCCGGCCAGGCTCCTCCAGCGCAGCCCGCAGGCCGGCGTGCAGGCTCGCCGAGCTCACGGCGTCGTTGGGGCCCTCGGCGAACACCGGCTGCAGCGCCCGCACCGCGGTCTGCGCCTGCCAGAAGTTCTCCGCCACCACGGCCACCGCATCGGGCAGCCGGACCACCGCCTGCACCCCGGGCACCGCGCGTGCCGGCGCCTCGTCCACGCCGAGCAGCGCGCTGCCGAAGACCGGGCTGGCCCGGACGGTCGCCACCAGCATGCCCGGCAGCTGCACGTCGACACCGAAGCATGCGCTGCCCGTGACCTTGGCCGGCACGTCCTTGCGCGGCACGTCACGCCCGATGTGCCGCAGTTCGCCGTCGGGCCGCAGCTCGACCGCATCCGGCACGGGCAGGGCGGCGGCGGCGGCCACCAGGCCGCCGAAGGGCTGGCGCCGGCCACTCGGCCGGTGCACCACCTGGCCATCCTGCGTGCTGCACTCGCCCGGGGGCACGTTCCACTGCGCGGCGGCGGCCTGGCAGAGCAGGATGCGGGCGGTGGCACCGAGCCGGCGCAGCAGCTCGTACTGGCCGCGCACGCTCATGCTGCGCCCGGTGGCCTGGATGCCCTTCATGGGGTTGATGAAGCGCGCATCGGCCCAGGACTGGCGCACCTCGACGCGGGCCCAGTCGGCACCCAGCTCATCGGCGAGGATCAGCGGCAGCGAGGTGTGCACCCCCTGCCCCACCTCGAGCTCGGGGTCGACGATGCGCACCGCGCCATCGGCGCTGATCTCCAGGTAGGCCGCCAGCTGCGGGTCCGGCCACGCCGGGCTGCCCGCAGCCGCATCGGCCGGCGCCGGGCGCAGGCCCAGCCAGAGGCCGGCCGCCGAGCCGCCCGCCGCCACGATGAAGGCGCGGCGGTCCAGGGGCCGGGAGGCAGCGGATCGGGTCTGTTGCGGGTCGCTCATCGGGCCGGCGTCCTGCGGATCGCAGTCTGCATATCATAACAATATGATAAGTTTCCGGGGTCCATGAACACGCCACCCCGCCTCGCCTTCGCCACGCTGTTCGCCATCGTGTTCATCGACCTGGTGGGGTTCGGCATCGTCATCCCGCTGGTGCCGTTCTACGTCGAGCGCCTCGGCGCCGGCCCCGAGCTGATCACCCTGATCATCGCGCTGCATGCGCTCTGCCAGTCGGCGGCCATGCCGCTGTGGGGCACCATCAGCGACCGCTACGGGCGCCGCCCCGTGCTGCTCGCCAGCATGCTGGGCCACGTCGCATCCTACCTGATGCTGGGTTTCGCCGATTCGCTGTGGCTGCTGGCGCTGGCGCGCGTCATCAGCGGCGTCACCGCCGCCAACCTCTCCACCGCCTACGCCTACATCGCCGACATCACCAGCCCTGCCGAACGGGCGGGCGCCATGGGCCGGATTTCCGCGGCCTTCGGCCTGGGGATGGCGGTGGG
>JADYZO010000117.1 GCA_020853135.1 Gammaproteobacteria bacterium | reverse complement strand
GACCAGCGCCCGAACGAGACCAGCTGGACCTACTTCAGGAAGGTGACGCCGGTCGGCCCATGAGCAGCACCCACGCCACCCCGGCACGCGAGCTGCCCGTGCGCAATCCGCGCACCGGCCAGCATGACTGCACCATCCACCCGCTGGATACCGCCGCGCTTGCCGCGCTGGGCGACCGCCTGCGGCAGGCGCAGCCCGCCTGGGCGGCGGCGGGGGTGGCGCACCGCGCCGCGGTGCTGCGCGAGTGGGCGACGGGCCTGCTCGCCGAGCCCGCGGCGGTGGTCGATGCCCTGGCGGCCGACACCGGCCGCCACCGGCTGGCGCTGAGCGAGATCCAGTCGCTGCGCGGGCTGGTCGAGGGCTACGCGGCGATGGGTGGCGCGCTGCTCGCCCCGCCCGCCGAGCGGGCCTCGGTGGTGCCGGGCATCGCCATCGACGCCGGCCTCGTGCCCTACCCGGTGGCAGGCGTGATCAGCCCGTGGACCTTCCCCTTCCTGATCTCCATGCTCGATGCGATCCCGGCGCTGGTGGCCGGCTGTGCGGTCATCGTCAAGCCGAGCGAGGTGACCCCGCGGTTCATCAGGCCGCTGATGGACTCGGTGCGCCGCGTGCCGGAGCTCGCCGGCGTCTTCGCCGTCATCGAGGGCGACGGCGCCACCGGCGCGGCGCTCATCGAGGAGGTGGACATCATCTGCTTCACCGGCAGCGTGGCCACCGGGCGCAGGGTGGGCGAGGCCTGTGCCAAGAGCTTCATCCCCGCCTGCCTCGAACTCGGCGGGAAGGACCCGGCCATCGTGCTCGCCTCGGCCGACCCGGTGCAGGCCGCACAGGTGGTGCTGCGCGCCTCGGTGCAGGCCACCGGCCAGGCCTGCCAGTCGCTCGAGCGCATCTACGTGCAGCGGCCGGTGTACGCGGTCTTCCTCGATGCCCTGGTAGCGGCGGCCCGGCAGGTCGAGCTGAACTATCCCGACCTGCGCAAGGGGCAGGTCGGCCCGCTGATCTTCGCCAGGCAGGCGGAGATCATTGCCGGCCAGCTCGCCGATGCCCGGGCCCGCGGCGCGCAGGTGCTCACGGGCGGGGAGATCGAGCACCACGGCGGTGGCAGCTGGCTGCGCCCGACGGTGGTCACCGGCGTGACCCAGGACATGCCGCTGATGAGCGAGGAGACCTTCGGCCCCGTGGTGCCGGTGATGCCCTTCGATGACATCGACGAGGCGGTGCGCCTGGCCAACGACTCGATCTACGGCCTGTCGGCGGCGGTGTTCGGCGAGGAGGCCGAGGCGCGCCGGGTGGCTGCCCGGCTGGATGCCGGCGCGGTCAGCATCAACGACGGCGGACTGACCACCGAGGCCTTCGACGCCGAGAAGAACTCCTTCAAGCTCTCGGGGATGGGCCCCTCACGCATGGGTTCCTCGGGGCTGCTGCGCTTCCTGCGCAGGCGCGCCGTGCTGATCCAGCGTGGGCGGGCCAAGGTGATGGCAGACCTCGACGAGCGCGGAGCTCCGCCAGCCGCTTGAGCGCGAGCCCCGCCTGGCACCTGTTCGTCCCGAAGCTGGTGACGACGCTTCGGCAGGGCTACGGTTTCGCCGACTTCCGGCACGATGCCCTCGCCGGGCTCACGGTCGCCATCGTCGCGCTGCCACTCGCGATGGCACTGGCGATCGCCTCGGGCGCCACGCCCGCCAACGGTCTGGTCACCGCGGTGGTGGCGGGCTTCCTCATCTCGGCGCTCGGCGGCAGCCGCTTCCAGATCGGCGGGCCGACCGGCGCTTTCGTGGTCGTCGTGTACGCGGTCATCGCCCGCCACGGCTACGACGGGCTGCTGCTGGCCACGCTGATGGCCGGCGCCATGCTGGTGGTGGCGGGATTCGCCCGCGTCGGCACCTGGGTCAAGTACATCCCGGAGCCCGTGGTCACCGGCTTCACCTCGGGGATTGCGGTGATCATCTTCTCCAGCCAGGTGAAGGACCTCCTCGGCCTGCACATGGGCGATGTCCCCGCCGATTTCTTCGCCAAGTGGGCAGCCTTCTGGGAGGCGCGCGGCAGCGTCAGCGCTGCGGCCCTGGCACTGTCCGCCGGCGCGCTCGGCGTGATCCTCGCCCTGCGCCGGCTGGCGCCGCGCGCACCGGGGTTCCTGCTGGTCATCATCGCGACCTCCGCGATTGCCGCACTGGCCGGGTTGCCGGTGGAGACCATCGGCTCGCGTTTCGGTGGTATTGCGGCCGGGCTGCCGGCCCCGGCGTTCCCGGCGGTCTCGCTGGCGCGGGTGCGCGAGTTGCTGCCGAGCGCCTTCACCATCGCGTTCCTCGCGGGGGTGGAGTCGCTGCTCTCCGCCGTGGTGGCCGACGGCATGACCGGGCGGCGCCATCGCTCGAACTGCGAGCTGGTGGCGCAGGGCGTCGCCAACGCCGCCTCCGCGCTGTTCGGCGGCCTGCCCGCCACCGGGGCCATCGCCCGCACCGCCACCAGCATCCGCTCCGGGGCGCGCTCACCCGTCGCGGGCATGCTCCACGCGGTCTTCCTGCGGTTGTTCATGCAGCTGCTGGCGCCGCTGGCGGGCTACATCCCGCTGGCGAGCCTCGCCGCGGTCCTGGTGGTCGTCGCCTGGAACATGAGCGAGGTGGAGCGTTTCGGCCACCTGCTGCGGGGGCCCGTCGGGGATCGCGTGGTCCTGCTGACGACCTTCGGCCTCACCGTGGCCGTGGACCTGACGCTCGCCATCGAGGTGGGCGTGGTGCTGGCCTCCATCCTGTTCATGCACCGGATGAGCGAGGTGGCCGCGATGGCGAGCGGTGGCCCGGCAGCCCTCGTCGAGGATGACCTGGACGACTTCGCCCGGCCGCGCCCGGATGCCTATTCGCAGCGCGAGGAGTTGCCGCCCGGCGTGGAGGTGTTCCAGTTCCGCGGGCCGCTGTTCTTCGGGGTGGCGAGCCGCCTGTCCGACATCATCGATGCCATCGGCGGCTCGCCACGGGTGTTCATCCTGCGCATGCGCGAGGTGCCGCTGGTGGACGCCACCGGCGCGAGCCGGCTGCGCGATTTCGTCGCACGGGCCGGTCGGTATGGCACCCAGGTCGTGTTCTCGGGCCTGCAGGCCCAGCCCCGCGAGGTTCTCGCGCAGATGGGCGTGCTGGATGGTGCCGCGTACGTGAGCGTGGTCCCCGATTTTGCCGCCGCGCTGGCGCGGGCCCGCCAGTTGGTGGCATCCTGAAGGACAGGCCGGGAGGGGCGGGACCATGCGCAGGGTCTGCTTCGCGGGAATCGCTGCCATCGTCTGCGGTCAGGGCCTCGGCCTGGCGCCGCTGGCGCTGGCCGGTGACGGGGACAGCGGCGTGGTTGCGCGGCATGGCGTTGCGGCGCCGGTCGCGCGCCTCATCGTCGGCCTGCGTGCGGAGGCCGGCCCGGCCCGCGCGTCCGCCGACGACCGCATCCGGGCACTGGCCGCGCGCAGCCGCCTCGATCTCCGCGGCCAGCGGGCCATCGGGCCGACGCTGCGGGTGGTGGAACTCGGACAACCGCTGACTGCTGCGGATCTCGCCGATGCGCTCGCGCGCCTGCAGGCGGATCCAGCCGTGGCCTTCGCCGAACCCGATGGCCGTGCCCGGCACCACAGCCTGCCCAACGACCCCCTGTTTCCCGGCCAGTGGCAGCTGCAGGGCGCCCAGCCGGCGGCCATCGATGCGCAATCGGCCTGGGATGTCACGACCGGGTCGCCGGGCATCGTGGTGGCGGTGCTCGACACCGGGGTGCGCTTCGACCACCCCGACCTGGGGCGGATCGGCGGCGGT
>JADYZO010000116.1 GCA_020853135.1 Gammaproteobacteria bacterium | reverse complement strand
ATGTCCTCGGCATCGCAACCCGTCTCGATGGCGAGCGCCACCTCGCTGATCAGGTCCCCGGCATTGGGTCCGACGATGCCGCCCCCGACCACGCGCCTGGTGACCGGGTCGAAGAGCAGCTTCGTCAGGCCCTCGTCGCGGTTGAGTGACAGCGCGCGCCCGCTGGCCGCCCAGGGAAAGCTGCCTTTCTCCACGGCGATACCCTGCGCCTTCGCCTGGGTTTCGGTCAGGCCCACCCAGGCCACCTCCGGGTCGGTGTAGGCCACCGAGGGGATCACGCGCGCATCGAAGGCCCGCTTGTGGCCGGCCGCCACCTCGGCGGCCACCTTGCCTTCGTGGCTCGCCTTGTGGGCCAGCATGGGCTGGCCGACGATGTCGCCGATGGCAAAGATGTGCGCGACGTTGGTGCGCATCTGCCGGTCCACGGCAATGAAGCCGCGCGCATCGACGGCCACACCGGCCTTCCCGGCGTCGATCAGGCGGCCATTGGGCGTGCGACCCACCGCCACCAGCACCTTGCCATAGGTGCGCACGTCGCTGGTGCCGGACTTGTTGAACGTCACCTCGATACCCTGCGCCGCCGGCTTCATCGACACGACCTTCGTGCCGGTCATCACCGCCGCGTAGCGCTTGCGCAGGCGCCGGTCGAGCGGCCGCAGCAGGTCGGCGTCCACGCCGGGCAGCAGCTGGTCGAGCAGTTCCACGACGCTCACCTGCACACCCAGCGCATCGTAGACGGTGGCCATCTCCAGACCGATGACGCCGCCACCGACGACCAGCAGTGACTCGGGCAGCTCGAGTTCGAGCGCGCCGGTGGAGTCGATGATGCGGGGATCCTCCGGCAGGCCCGCCAGCCGCACGGGCTCGGAGCCTGCGGCAATGATGCACTGGCGGAAGGAGACGACCTGGCTGCCCTGCGCACCCGTGACTTCGAGGTGGCGGTCCGAGAGGAAGCGCCCGCTGCCCTGGATGACCCGCACCTTGCGCTGCTTCGCCAGCTGGGCCAGGCCGCCGGTCAGCCGGCCCACCACCTTGTTCTTCCACTCGCGCAGACGCGCGGCATCGATCGCGGGCTTGCCGAAGTCCACGCCGAGGCCCGCCATTTCGCGCGCCTCCTCGATGACCCGGGCCGCGTGCAGCAGCGCCTTGGAGGGGATGCAGCCGACATTCAGGCACACCCCGCCCAGCGCCGGCCAGCGCTCGACCAGCGTCACCGACAGGCCGAGATCGGCCGCGCGGAAGGCCGCGGTGTAGCCGCCGGGGCCCGCGCCCAGCACGAGGAGGTCCGCCTCGACCTGCACGGGACCGCTGTAGCTCGCGGCACCGGGGGCCGGCGTGTCCGGCAGCCCGCGGGCGGGTGCAGACGTGGCCTGTGCCGGCGGCTTCTGCGGCGCGGCTGCCGGCGTGGCGTCGGTGGCCCGGGCTGCCGGCGGCGCGGGCACCGCAGCCTCGGCTTCGACCCGCAGGATCAGCGTGCCCTGCGATACGCGATCCCCCGCCTTGACCAGCACCTCGGCGACGCGCCCGCCGACGGTGGCCGGCACCTCCATGGCCGCCTTGTCGCTCTCCAGCGTGACCAGCGGCTGCTCCGGGACGAGCACGTCGCCCACCCGGACCTGGACCTCGATGACCTCGACGTCCTTGAAGTCGCCGATGTTCGGGACCGTGATGTCCACCAGGCTGGCCATGACGCGCTCAGCCAGCCAGCCGGTCCGGGTCGGCCAGGGCCTGCACCAGGAAAGAGGTGAAGCGCACGCCGGTGGCACCGTCGATGACGCGGTGGTCGTAAGACAGCGACAGCGGCAGGATGAGCCGCGGCACGAAGGCGCCGTCCTGCCAGACCGGGCGTTGCGCCGCGCGGCCCACGCCCAGGATGGCCACCTCGGGCGCATTGATGATGGGTGTGAAGAAGGTGCCACCGATGCCGCCCAGACTCGAGATCGTGAAGCTGCCGCCGCGCATCTCCTCGCCGCTGACCTTGCCCTCGCGGGCGCGGGCGCTCAGGTCGCCCAGCTCGCGCGCGATGGCGAAGAGGCCCTTCTGGTCCGCATCGCGGATCACCGGCACGACCAGCCCCTGCGGCGTGTCGGCCGCAAAGCCGATGTGGTGGTATTTCTTGCGGATCAGTGCGGCGCCATCCGTGGCCAGCGAGGAATTGAAGTCGGGGAATTCCTGCAGCGCGAGCACGCAGGCCCTGATGATGAAGGCCAGCACCGTCAGCCGGGCCCCCTCCGCCTGCGCCGCGGCGCGCAGCGCCAGCCGGCGCGCCTCGAGCGCCGTGATGTCCGCCTCGTCGTGCTGGGTGACGTGCGGGATGTTGAGCCAGCTCGCCTGCAGGCGCGGCCCGGAGATCTTGCGCACCCGCGACAGCGCCACCGCCTCGATCGCACCATACTTCGCGTAGTCGACCACCGGCAGCTTCGGCAGTCCGCCACCGGCCGCCTGCCCGCCGAGAACGGCCTTCACCCAGGCCTTGACGTCGTCCTGCAGCACGCGGCCCTTGGGTCCGCTGCCGGTCACCTGCGCCAGGTCGACGCCGAGCTCGCGGGCGAACTTGCGCACCGAGGGACTGGCGTGCGCCCGGCCAAAGCCCGCCTCGTCGATGGGCGGCAGCACGGCCTGCGGGCGCGGTGCCGCCTGCGCGACGGGGGCAGCCGGGCGTGGCGCGGGCTGCGGCGGCGGGGCTGCCGCCGGTGCCGCGGGCGCCGGAGCCGCCGGCCCTGCTGCTGCCGCGGGCGCTGCCGCCGCCTCATCGACCTCGAGGATGGCGATGACGCTGCCCCTGGACACCCGCGCACCCCGGGCCACCTTCATCTCGACGATGCGCCCGGCCATCGGTGCCGGGACCTCCATCGAGGCCTTGTCGGTCTCCAGCGCGATCAGCGGCGCCTCGGCACCCACCGTGTCGCCGGCGGCTGCCAGCACTTCCACGACTTCCACGTCATGGAAGTCGCCGATGTCGGGCACCCGGATTTCCTCTCGCCGCGTCATGTCCCCACCCCTGCCATGAAGCTCACACCGTCACCGGGTTGGGCCGCTCTGGATCGATCTTCAGCGTGGCGATGGCGCCGCGCACCACCGCGCTGTCGAGGCTGCCCTCGTCGGCCAGCGCCTTGAGCGCAGCCAGGGCGATGTAGCGGCGGTCGACCTCGAAGTGCTCGCGCAGGGCCGCGCGCGAGTCGCTGCGGCCGAAGCCATCCGTGCCGAGCACGGCGTAGCGGCCGGGGATCCACTGGCGCACCTGGTCGGGCACGATGCGCATGTAGTCGGTGGCCGCCACGAAAGGCCCGCCCTGGGTGCCAAGGGTGCGTTCCACGTAGGGCCGGCGCGGCTTGCCGTCCGGATGCAGGTTGTTCCAGCGTTCGCAGTCGAGCGCCTCGCGCCGCAGCTCGGTGAAGCTGGTGACGCTCCACACATCGGCCTGGATGCGGAAATCGCGCTCGAGGATCTCCGCCGCACCGATGACCTCGCGCAGGATGGTGCCCGAGCCGAGCAGCTGCACGCGGGTCTTGCCCGGGCCACCGACCTGCAGCGGATAGAGCCCGCGCAGGATGCCATCCTTGACCCCCGGGGGCATCGGCGGCTGCACGTAGTTCTCGTTCATGCTGGTGATGTAGTAGAAGACCCGCTCGCCCTCCTGGAACATGCGCCGCAGGCCATCCTGGATGATGACGACCAGCTCGTAGGCGAAGGCCGGGTCGTAGGCCACGCAGTTGGGCACCGTGGAGGCGTGCACGAGGCTGTGTCCGTCCTGGTGCTGGAGGCCCTCGCCGGCGAGCGTCGTGCGCCCGGCGGTGGCGCCGATCAGGAAGCCGCGCGACTGGATGTCGCCACCGGCCCAGATGAAGTCCCCGACGCGCTGGAAGCCGAACATCGAGTAGTAGATGTAGAAGGGGATCATGTTGACGCCATGGTTGGCGTAGCTGGTGCCCGCCGCGAGCCACGAGCAGAAGGCGCCGGCCTCGTTGATGCCCTCCTGGAGGATCTGCCCCTTCTTGTCCTCGCGGTAGTAGCTGAGCTGGTCGGCATCCTGCGGCCGGTAGAGCTGGCCCACCGAGGAGTAGATGCCCACCTGGCGGAACATGGCATCGATGCCGAAGGTGCGCGCCTCATCGGCCACGATGGGCACCACGTACCTGCCGATGGCCGGGTCGCGGACCAGCCGGGTCAGCAGCCGCACGAAGGCCATGGTGGTGGAGATCTCGCGCTCCCCCGACCCCTCGAGTTCCTGGCGGAAGGCATCGAGGCCCGGCACCTCGAGCGGCTGCGCGCGGATGGTCCGCGCCGGCAGGGAACCGCCGAGCGCCGCGCGCCGCTCGAGCATGTAGCGCAACTCGTCGCTGTCCGGCTGCGGCCGGACGAAGGGCAGCTGATCGAGGTCCGCGTCGGCCACCGGCAGGCGGAAGCGGTCGCGGAAGGCGCGGATGTCCTCCGGGCCCATCTTCTTGGCCTGGTGTGCGGTCATCCGGCTCTCGCCACCCGAGGCCCCCACGGCGAAGCCCTTGACGGTCTTGGCGATGATCACCGTCGGGCCGCCCCGGTGCTTCACGGCACGGTCGTAGGCCGTGTAGACCTTGAGGAAATCGTGGCCACCGCGGTTGAGCCGCCAGATGTCCTCGTCGGACAGGTGCGCGACCATTTCCTTGAGCCGGGGATCCTTGCCGAAGAAGTGCTCGCGCGTGTAGGCGCCACCGAAGGCCTTGTAGGCCTGGTACTCGCCATCGACGCACTCCTCCATCACGCGCTTGAGCACGCCCTCGCGGTCGGCGGCGAGCAGCGGATCCCAGCGCGAGCCCCACAGCACCTTGATGACGTTCCAGCCCGCCCCGCTGAAGGTGGCTTCCAGCTCCTGGATGATCTTGCCGTTGCCGCGCACCGGGCCATCGAGGCGCTGCAGGTTGCAGTTGATGACGAACACCAGGTTGTCGAGCTTCTCGCGCACCGGCATGGTGATGGCGCCCATCGATTCGGGCTCGTCCATCTCGCCGTCGCCGAGGAAACACCACACGCGCCGGTCGGATTCCGGCATCAGCCCGCGGTGCTCGAGGTAGCGCTGGAAGCGGGCCTGGTAGATCGCCATCATCGGCCCGAGGCCCATGGACACGGTCGGGAACTGCCAGAAGTCCGGCATCAGCCAGGGGTGCGGATAGGAAGACAGGCCCTTGCCGCCCACCTCGCGCCGGAAGTGGTCGAGCTGCTCCTCGCTCAGGCGCCCCTCGACGAAGGCGCGCGCGTAGATGCCGGGCGAGGAGTGGCCCTGGAAGAAGACGAGGTCCCCCGCGTGCGTATCGGTGGCCGCCCGCCAGAAATGGTTGAAGCCGACTTCGTAGAGCGTTGCCGAGGAGGCATAGCTGGCGATGTGGCCGCCGTACTCGGTGCTCACGCGGTTGACCCGCGTCACCATGGCGAGCGCGTTCCAGCGGATGAAGGCCTCGATGCGCCGCTCCAGCGCCCGGTCACCGGGGTACTCGGGCTGCTGGGCGACCGGGATGGTGTTGAGGTAGGCGGTATTGGGGCTGTAGGGCAGGTACGCGCCGGAACGGCGCGCGTGGTCGATCATCTGGTTGAGCAGGAAGTGGGCGCGCGAGGCGCCGTTGCTGCGCAGGACGGAGTCCATGGACTCGAGCCACTCCCGGGTTTCCTCCGGGTCGATGTCCTCAAAGCGATTGAAATCCTGCACTGGCCCGCTCCGGCTGAACCTGTCCGGCAGGCGCGACTCAGCAACCGCACAGGCCCCGCGCTGCCCTATAATCCAAACGCGAAGAATAGCCGACCGCCCCTGCCCTGTCATCGGGACATGCCGGGAGTGGACCATGCCGGCACCACCTCGCGGGGAACGACCAGCGCATGTCAGAACTGCTGCCCGAAGAGCCCGCACTGCGCATCGAGCAGCACGCCGGCGCGCCCTCGCGCAAGGCTCTCGCTGCACTCGACCACCTGCTGGTGGTGCTGCCCTACGCAGCTGCGGCAACGGCCTGGCAGCAGGTGCCCGAAGGCGCGCGCCTGCGCCGGCAGCTCGAACAGCTCGGCAAGCCGGCCGCGCGCGGCATGCTGCGCAGCCGCCTCGGCAGTGCGCCGGATGTCGGCGTGACCGTCGCCTGCCTGCCCGACAGCCGCCACCACGAGGACAGCAGCTACGCACGCCTGAAGTGGGCCGCCGGGGTCATGGCCGAGGTGCTCGGCCCGAAACCGCGCACGCTGGGCATCCTGGTCGCCGGCCTGCCGGACGGGCACGCGCCAGGCGTGGCGCAGGCCCTGCTGCTGGCGGCCGGTGCGGCCGCGTTCAGCCTGCCCGACTACCGGCGCCGCAAGCCCGGCGCGCGCCGCCTGCGCCTGGTGCAGCTGTTCGGCCCCGACATGGCCCTCGACCTGCAGCGCACGCTGGTGGAAATCGAGGCCGCCAACCTCGTGCGCTGGCTGACCGCGCTGCCGCCCAACAAGCTGACGGCCGGCGGCTACCGCGCACTCCTCGCGCAGCTCAGCGAGCACCACGACTGGAGCATGCGCTTCCTGGACGGCGCCGCGCTGCGCCAGCTCGGTGCCGGCGCCTTCCTCGCCGTCGCCCAGGGCAGCGGGGAACAGGGCAAGGACGCCGGGATCGTCCACCTCGCGCACCGGCCCGCAACCGGCGGGCGACCCGACGTCGCGCTGGTCGGCAAGGGCATCCTCTTCGACACCGGCGGCACCAACCTCAAGCCCTTCCGCGCCATGCTCGACATGCACCACGACATGTGCGGCAGCGCCGTCGCCTTGGCCACGCTGCTGGCGGTGACGCGCCTGCGCCTGCCGCTGGCCGTCGATTGCTGGCTCGCCATCACCGAGAACCGGATCGGTCCGCAGGCCTACAAGTCGCGCGATGTCGTGCAGGCCGCCGACGGCACCAGCATCGAAGTGATCCACACGGATGCCGAGGGCCGCATGGCGCTGGCCGACACGCTCGCGCTCGCGGCCCGCGAAAAGCCGGGCCTCATCCTCGACTACGCGACGCTGACCGGCCAGTGCATCAACGCGCTGACCGAGCGCTACAGCGGCGTGTTCACCAACCGCCCGGCGCTCAACGACCTGCTGGTGGCCACCGGCCGCGACTGTGGCGAGCGCGTCTGGCCCTTCCCGATGGACGAGGACTTCGACGAGGAACTGAAGTCGGAGGTCGCCGACGTCCTGCAGTGCTCGCCGGAGAACGAGGGCGACCACATCCTGGCAGCGCGCTTCCTGCAGCGCTTCGTGCCCGCCACGCAGCCGTGGATCCACCTGGACCTGAGCTCCGCGACGCGCAAGAAGGGGCTCGGCCAGGTGCCCGCCGGGCCCACGGGCTTTGGCGTGCGCTTCACGCTGAACCTCCTGGTCGACCGGCAGGATGCGCTGGCCGCGCAGCTGGCGGCCCGCCGGCGTGCCGGCTGAGGGGCTGCGCCGGCACATGCCCCAGACGACGACCCTGGCCGAGCGCTTCCGCGGCTTCCTGCCCGTGGTGGTGGATGTCGAAACCGGCGGCTTCAACGCCCGCACCGATGCGCTGCTGGAGATCGCCGCCGTGATCCTCGCGCTCGATGCCGACGGGCGCCTGGTGCGCGAGGCCACCCACGCCTGGCACGTGACGCCCTTCAAGGGCGCCAACCTGGAGCCCGCGGCGCTGCAGGTCACCGGCATCGACCCGCACCATCCCCTGCGCCCCGCCATCCCCGAGCGCGAAGCCCTGCAGCGCATCTTCCGCGAGGTGCGCACGGCCATGGCCGCCACCGGCTGCACGCGCGCCGTGCTGGTCGGGCACAACGCACATTTCGACCTCGGCTTCCTCAACGAGGCCATCGCCCGCAGCGAGATCAAGCGCAGCCCCTTCCACCCGTTTGCGATCTTCGACACCGCCACGCTGGCCGGGGTGGCCTTCGGCCAGACGGTGCTGGCGCGCGCCGCGGTGGCCGCCGGCCTCGGCTGGGACGGCACCAGCGCCCACTCCGCCGTCTACGACGCGGAAATCACCGCCGACCTGTTCTGCGGGATCGTCAACCGCTTCCGCCCGGTCTATGAATCCGTGGCGCCGATGCCGGCCGGCGCCCCCGCCGGCGAGCCCGACCCGCGCGAAGCCTGAGCGGCCCGCCATCCCCAACCCGACCCTGCCCGACGCCATGCCAGCCGACAGCCATCCGGACCTGCCCGCCGATCTCGCCGACCAGGTGCGCCGCGCGCTCGCCGAGGACCTCGGCAGCGGTGACCTCACCGCCGCGCTGGTGCCCGCGACCCAGGCCGCCGTGGCGGCCATCATCACCCGCCAGGATGCCGTGCTCTGCGGCCAGGCCTGGGTGAGCGAGGTGTTCCGGCAACTCGATCCCGCGATCGGCATCGCCTGGCAGGTGGCCGAGGGCATGCGCGTCGCGGCCGGCACGCGCCTGTGCGAGCTGCGCGGCCCGGCGCGGCCGCTGCTCTCGGGCGAGCGCACGGCGCTGAACTTCCTGCAGACGCTCTCGGCCACCGCGACGGCCACCCGCGCCTACGTGGATGCGGTGGCCGGCACGCGCGCGCGCATCCTCGACACGCGCAAGACCATCCCGGGCCTGCGCCTTGCGCAGAAGTACGCGGTGCGCATCGGCGGCGCGCACAACCACCGCATCGGGCTGTTCGATGCGATCCTGGTGAAGGAGAACCACATCATGGCCGCCGGCAGCATTGCCGCAGCCGTGGCCGCCGCCCGGCGGCAGAGCCCGGGCGTGCTGCTCGAAGTCGAGGTGGAGACACTGGCACAGGCCGCCGAGGCCTTCGCGGCCGGCGCCGACCGCCTGCTGCTCGACAACTTCAGCCTCGCGCAGATGGCCGATGCGGTGCGCCTGCGTGATGCCCGGTCACCGGGCACCGGCATCGAGGCCTCCGGCGGCATCACGCTCGCCGGCATCCGCGCCGTCGCCGACACCGGCGTGGACTTCATCTCCATCGGCGATGTCACCAAGAACATCCGCGCCGTGGACCTCTCCATGCGCTTCGGGTTTGCCGGCTGAGCGCCGCACGCCGGGGACGCCACGATGACCACGCCCTGCGCACCCTCCTCCGCCCCCGGGCTGGAGGACACCGTCCCCCTGCAGGTGGCCGGTGCAGCACGCGGCCGGCTGGTGCCCGCGGTCGCCAGCGCCCTTGCCGGGATGACGGAATTCTTCCTGCCTGCCGACGGCGGCTTTGCCCTGCGCGATGCCGGCCTCGCACCCGCCGCGCGCAGCCGGCTGCTGCAGCAAGCCGCGCTGGCCCTGCGCGAACGCGGGCTGGTGCCCGGCTGGCGCGACGAGCTCTGCGAGCTGCGCGACGGCGACGTCGAGCTGGCCCGCTTCGAACGCGGCGCCTTCCGCAGCCTCGGCCTGTGCAACCGCGCCGTGCACGTCAACGGCTGCCTTGCGGACGGCCGGCTGTGGATCGCCCGGCGCAGCGCCCGCAAGGCGAGCTCGCCCCGCAAGCTCGACAACCTCGCCGCCGGCGCCATCAGCGCGGGGGAAAGCCCGCGGCTCTGCGCCATCCGCGAACTCTGGGAGGAAGCCGGCGTCCCCGGTGAACTTGCCGCCCGGGTGGGGTTCCCGGGCGCCCGCGTGCACAGCCTGCGCCGCATCCGCCACGGGGTCCACGAGGAAATCGTGCTCTGCGCCGACCTGCTGCTGCCGCCAGACTTCCTGCCCCGTTGCCAGGACGGCGAGGTGGAGGAGTTCTACTGCATGACGCCCGGCGAAGTGGCCACGGCCCTTGCCGGGGACGAGTTCAGCACCGAGGCGGCCCTGGTCACGCGGGACTGGCTGCGCCGCGCCGGGCCCCGCCCCGGATGACGGGATCAGGCGCCTGAGGGCATCGCCCCCGCCGCAACCCGATGATTCACAAGCCCACGGAGTACAACCATGTCCAGCAAGCAATACCCCGCCCCGCCGCCGATGCAGGTGGACACCGAGCGCAGCTGCCAGGTCACCATCGAGACCAGCCGCGGCACCATCGAACTCGAGCTCTTCCCCCAGCACGCGCCGCGCACGGTCAACAACTTCGTCTTCCTGGCCCGTGACGGCTTCTACGATGGCGTCGGCTTCCATCGCGTGATCGCCAATTTCATGATCCAGGGCGGGGACCCCACCGGCACCGGCCGCGGCGGCCCGGGCTACCGCTTCGAGGACGAATTCAGCGGCAACCCGCTGCGCCACGAGCGCGGGGTCATTTCCATGGCCAACGCCGGCCCCGGCACCAACGGCAGCCAGTTCTTCATCACCCACGGCCCGCAGCCCCACCTCGATGGCCGCCACACCGTGTTCGGCAAGGTCACCGCCGGCATGGACGTCGTGGATGCCATCCAGCAGGGCGACACCATGATTGCGGTGAAGGTCGCCTGACCGGGCGGGGCCGCTACCCCGGTTCCGACTGCCGGGCAGCGGCCCGCAGCCGGGCCCGGGGTACCGGCGCCGGGCTTGCGAGTCCCCGGGTCTCGTGTATGCTGCGGCATATCAAGCTGATACCGCAGCAACAGGAGATCCGCCGATGTCCGACCAGCATCCGCCCGTTCGTCCCTGGTGTCTGTCCCGCCTGCCGGCGCTGTCGCTGCTGGCGCTCCTGCCGCTCGGCGCCGGCGCGGCCATCGATGAAATCATCGTCACCGCCCAGAAGCGCGCCCAGGACGTGCTCGACGTGCCCATCGCGGTATCGGCCTTCAGCGAGCAATCGATCCGCGATGCCGGGATCCGTGACATCAAGGAGCTGGCGGTGCTCTCCCCCAGCCTGGTCGTCACCAGCACCCAGTCCGAGAGCGCGGGCACCACGGTGCGCGTGCGCGGCGTCGGCACCACGGGCGACAACCTCGGCCTGGAGTCCTCGGTGGCCGTGTTCGTCGACGGCGTCTACCGCAACCGCAACAGCGTCGCGCTCTCCGAACTCGGCGAGGTCGAGCGCATCGAGGTCCTGCGCGGCCCGCAGGGCACGCTGTTCGGCAAGAACGCCTCCGCCGGCCTGCTGCACATCATCACCCGCAAGCCCGATCTCGACCGGATGACCGGCTATGCCGAGCTGAGCGGCGGGGAGTATTCCTATGTGCGCACCGCGGGCGGCATCAGCACGCCCTTCACCCTCGGCGGGGAAAAGTTCGCCGCCGGCCTCGACGTCAACTGGGTGAACCGCGACGGCTTCATCGACGACATCGCCTCCGGCACCAAGTACAACGACCGCGACCGCTGGAACGTGCGCGGCCAGCTGGTCGGCAGCATCGGCGAGGACCTCGACCTGCGCATCATCGTGGATGCCGCCGACAGCGATGAGACCTGCTGCGCGGCGGTGACGACGGTGGCCGGGCCCACGGCAGCCGTCATCAACGCCCTCGGCGGGCGCATGGTGATCCCGCCCGACCCCTTTGCCCGCAAGATGACCAGCAACGCCAACCGCGGCTACGAGCAGAAGACCGAGGAGAGCGGCATTTCCGCCGAGCTGAACTGGCGCAGCGGCATCGGCCAGCTGACCTCGATCACCGCCTACCGCTACTGGGAATCCAGGCGCTCGCAGGACATCGACTTCACCGCGGCGGACATCCTCTACCGCGACCACGGCGGCTACTCCAACGAGTTCGACACCTTCACCCAGGAGCTGCGCCTGGCGGGTACCGCCGGCCCGGTCGACTGGCTGGTCGGCCTCTTCTATGTCGATGAAAAGCTGAAGGTCGACGACGCCATCCGCGTCGGCTCCCGTTACGAACCCTACTTCAACACGCTGATCGGCGCGCAGACCGGCGGCCTGCTCAGCCTCGCGGCCATGACCGGCATGGCCCCCGGCACCATCTTCCCGGCCGGGTCCGGCGTGATCGGCGACCGCTTCCGGCAGGACGCCGAAAGCTGGGCGCTCTTCACCCACAACATCTGGCACATCAACGACCGCTTCGACCTCACCCTCGGCCTGCGCTACACCGATGAGCAGAAGGACCTCGACGCCAGCCTCGCAGCGAACAACCCCGCCTGCCCCGCGGCCCTGAGCCGCGTCGGCATCTGGGGCGCCACGCTGACCCCGCAGCAGCGCGCCGCACTCCTCGCCCCGGTGTGCCTGCCGCTGATCAACCCGCTGTTCGACGGCAACTACAGCAATGGCAAGCACGACGACCAGGAGTGGACGGGGATTGCCAGCCTGTCCTACCACATCACCGATTCGTGGCTGTCCTGGGCCTCCTACAGCCGCGGCTACAAGGCGGGTGGCTTCAACCTCGACCGCGGCGGCTTCAGCACGCCGCCGGCCGGCCCCTCGCTCGCCAACCTCGACTTCAGGGAGGAGGTCGTCAACTCCTGGGAACTCGGCGCCAAGGGCTACCTGCTCGACGACAGCCTCCAGCTCGCGGCCACCTACTTCTACAGCACCTTCGACAACTTCCAGCTCAACACCTTCACCGGCACCAACTTCATCGTCAGCAACCTGAAGGAAGTCGAATCCCGCGGCATCGAACTGGAGAGCACCTGGAAGCCGATCGAGCAGCTCGTCATCCAGTCCGGCCTCACCTACACCGATGCCCGCTACGATGACAAGCTCGTCGCGCCGGACACCGCCCTGTCAGGCAAGCGCATCACCAATGCGCCGTACTGGATCATGACGGCTGCAGCCACCTGGGAAGAGCCGGTGACCGACACCTGGAACGGCTTCGTGCACCTCAACTACCGGTTCATGAGCGACTACAACACCGGCTCGGACCTTGACCCGCTCAAGCGCCAGTCCGCCTTCGCCGTGTGGAACGGCCGCATCGGCCTGCGCTCGGCCGACAAGCACTGGGAAATCAACCTCTGGGCGCAGAACCTCTTCGACCGCGACTATCGCCAGGTGGTGATCGGCTCGCCACTGCAGACCGGCAGCTACTCCGCCTTCCTCGGCGACCCGCGCATGATCGGGGTGAGTCTGCGGGTCAATCTCTGAGGAGAAGGCGGGAGATGCCCGGCGGCGGGGAGCGGGCGGGTATGGAATGCCCTTCGGCATCGCCCCCCGGGCATGCGGTGGATCCGACTGACCGCGAGACCGGTGCGCCTGACGGAACAAGGTTCATCGCAGAGACGGGAACCTGCCACCTCGTTGCCCATCTCCCCGGATATTTCGGCCACCTAAGGACACTCTGATTTACCTGCCATCAATGCGGCACAATGCGATATCTGAGGAGTGATCGCATGAAGCAGCAGACGCTGGGCGGCTTTGAGAAGTTCGGGAAGACCACGCGCCGGGCGCAGT
>JADYZO010000115.1 GCA_020853135.1 Gammaproteobacteria bacterium | reverse complement strand
CCGCCCGCCGAAGAGGTAGCGGTACACCGTCGGGGTGAAGTGCAGCAGCGTGAGGCGTTCGTCAGCGATGCGGTCCACCAGCTCCGGTGCGCTCGAGCCCCCGCGCAGGTCCAGCAGGTGCAGCGAGGCCCCGTTGAGCAGCGCGCCGAAGATGTCCTGCACCGCCGCGTCGTAGCCGTAGCCGGAGAACAGCCCCAGCCGGTCCTCCGGCCCGATGCCGAGCTGGGTGCTCCAGCTGCCGATGAGTCCCAGCACGTTGCGCTGGCTCTGGCAGATCGCCTTCGGCGTGCCCGTCGTCCCCGAGGTGTGCAGGATGTAGGCGGGCGCATCGGGATCACCGGGCAGTGGCGGCAGCGGGGCATCCACCCCCGTCTCCTCATCCGCCCTCACCAGCGCCAGGCCCGTGGCCAGCAGCCAGGGGGCCGTGGCGAGCCGCGGCGCATCGGTCACGACAACCCTCGCGCCCGTGCCGGCGAGGATCTGCTCCTGCCGGGCCCGTGGCGCATGGGGATCGAGCGGCACGTAGGCGCAGCCCGCGCGCAGCGTGCCGAGCACCCCGGCCACCATCACCCGGTCCTGCCCGAGCAGGAGTGCCACCGCACCGCGGGCGCCGGTGCCGGCGACCCGCGCAGCCACCTGCTCCACCCGCCGGTTGAGCTCCCCGTAGCTCCAGCTCCCCTGACCATCCGACACCGCCAGCCGCCCCGGGTCGACCGCCGCCACCGCGGCAAAGCGCGCCGACAGGGTGGCGTCATTGAAAAGGTGCCAGTCACCATTTCGGGAAAGGTACCCATTTCTAAAAAGGTGCCAGTCACCATTTCCATGCAGACAGGTGGTGACTGGCACGCTTGGGGTGGAAATGGTGACTGGCACCTTTTTAGAAATGGGTACCTTTCCCGAAATGGTGACTGGCACCTTTTCAATGACTGGCACCTTTTCCGGCACCCTTTCCACCAGCACCACATCGCCCAGCCGCTGGTCCGGATCGCAGGCCAGCGCCTCCAGCATCCGCAGGTAACCTGCTGCCAGCCCCCCGATCGTCACAGCGTCGAAAAGGTCGGTGTCGTACTCGAAGGTGACGCCCAGTCCGTTCGCATGCTCGACCAGGGACACGCCGAGATCGAACTTGGACGTCCGTCGTGGCAAGGCCAGGCGCGTGGCCTCGAGTCCCGGCAGCTCCAGCGGCCGCGCGGGCTCGTTGTGCAGGTTGAACATCACCTGGAAGAGCGGCGTGCGCCCCGGGTCGCGGGGCAGCTGCAGCACCTCGACCAGCCTCTCGAAAGGCACGTCCGCGTGGGCATAGGCGTCGAGTGCGGTGCGCCGCACACGCCCGATGATCTCGCCCAACGTCGGGTTGCCCCGCAGGTCACCACGCAGCACCAGCGTGTTGATGAAAAAACCCACCAGCCCCTCGAACTCGCTGCGCCCCCGCCCGGCCACCGGCGTGCCGATGAGGAGGTCCTCCTCGCCCGTCCAGCGCGCCAGCAGCGCCTGGAAACCCGCCAGCAGCACCATGAACAGCGTGGCCTGCCGTTCGCGGGCGCGCTGCTGGAGTTCATCCACCCGCAGGCGGCCCAGCTCGCGCGTGAGGCGCGCGCCGCGATGCCTCTGCAGGGCCGGACGCGGCCGGTCGGTCGGCAGCCGCAGCAATCGCGGCGCCTCGCCGAGCTGCGCCCGCCACCAATCGAGCTGCTGCGCCATCTCCCCGCCCGCCAGCCAGCGCTGCTGCCACAGCGCATAGTCTGCATACTGCAAGGGCAGGGCCGGCAGCTCCGGCACCCCGCCGCGGCGACGGGCGGCGTAACAGGCCGACAGCTCGCCGAGCAGCACCGCCATCGACCAGCCATCGCTCACGATGTGGTGCATCACGAGGAGCAGCAGCTGCCCGTCGGGCGCGGCATCCAGCAGCGTCACCCGCAGCAGCGGCGCCCGCGCCATGTCGAAGGGCCGCCCGACCAGTGCGGCGAGCAGCGCCATCGCATCGTCGTCGCGATCCAGCTGGCGGCGTTCGAGGGGCAGCACGACATGCCCGGCGATGTGCTGCTCGCCGCTGCCGTCGGCCGCCATCCGGAAGCTGGTGCGCAGCGTCTCGTGGCGCGCCACGAGGTCGGCCAGCGCCTGCTCCAGCGCCGCGACATCGAGCAGGCCACGCAGCCGGAATGCCGCATGCAGGTGGTAGCTGCTGTCACCCGGCGCCAGCTGCTCGATGAACCACAATCGCTGCTGTGGATGCGCGAGCGGTGCGACGGCCCGTGCACCGGCCCGTGGCGTAGGCGCGGGCATGCGCACCGGGCCGGCTTCGGCGAGCCGCGCGGCCAATCCCGCCACGGTGGGCGCCTCGAAGAGCGCGCGCAGCGGCAGCTCGACAGCGAACACGCTGCGCAGCCGTGCCACCAGCCGGGTGGCCAGCAGCGAGTGGCCGCCCAGCGCGAAGAAGTCCTCATCCGCGCCCACCGGCCGGTGCAGCGCCAGCGCCTCGGCAAACAGCTCGCAGAGCACGGCCTCGGCCGGCGTGCGCGGGGCCGAGTAGGCGACTTCGGCCAGGGCATCGGCTGGTGCGGGCAGGGCCCGCCGGTCGAGCTTGCCGCTGGCGGTCAGCGGCAGGCGCTCGATGAACACGAACTGCGTGGGGACCATGTATTCGGGCAGGGCACCGCGCAAGGTGCTGCGCAATGCGGCCGCGGAGAGGCTGGCCCCGGCCGCCGGAACCACCCAGGCCACCAGCGCCGGCTCGCCGCCCGCGGTGTTGCGCAGGCCCGCCACGCATTGCGCGACGCCGCCGCAGCGCGCGAGCGCGGCCTCCACCTCCGCCGGCTCGATGCGAAAGCCGCGCAGCTTGAGCTGCTCGTCGAAGCGGCCCAGCACCTGGATGCGGCCATCGGCGCGGCGCCGGCCACGGTCACCCGTGCGATACAGGCGGGCTGCGGGCTGGCGGCTGAAGGGATCGGCCACGAACCGGCTCGCGGTCAGCTCCGGGCGCCGGTGGTAGCCCTGTGCAACCCCGGCGCCACCGATGCAGATCTCGCCGGGCAAGCCATCGGGCAGCGGGCGCAGTACGCGGTCGAGGATGTGGACCTGGGTGTTGTCGATGGGCCGCCCGGCACTGATGTCGTCCGCCGCGACGATGCGTGCGCAGCTCGACCAGATGGTGGTCTCGGTCGGCCCGTACAGGTTCCAGAGCGCCACTCCCCGCGCGAGCAACTGCGCTGCGAGCCCGGGCGGGAGTGCCTCGCCGCCACAGAGCACGCGCAGGCCAGGCCTGCCCTGCCAGCCGGTCGCCAGCAGCGTGCGCCAGGTCGCCGGCGTGGCCTGCATGACGGTGATGCGG
>JADYZO010000114.1 GCA_020853135.1 Gammaproteobacteria bacterium | reverse complement strand
GCCGGCAGTAGTCCCAGTACACCTGCGGCACGTACAGCTTGGGGTCGCCCTCGAAGTTGCGGCGCAGCTGCGCGGCGTTGGCCGTCTCGCGCATCAGGTCGAGTTCGTTGAGGATGGTCTTCTCGTATTCCGCCACGAGTTCCACCGGCCGCAGCCGGCGGCTGTCGCGCCACCAGCGCCCGGCGAGCCTCGCCACGGCGTAGAGCACCTCCAGGTCCTGCTCCACCTGCTCGCGCACCCGCGGGCGCAGGATCTTCACCACCACATCCTCGCCGCCCGGCAGCCGCGCCGCATGCACCTGGGCAATGGAGGCGGCGGCCAGCGCCTGCTCCTCGAAGCTCGCGAAGACCTCGCCTGCCGGTCGGCCGTAGGCGCGCGCCACCTCGGCCAGCGCCTGCTCCGGAGGGAAGGGCGGCACCTGGTCCTGCAGCTTCGCCAGCTCCACGCCGATGTCCGCGGGCAGCAGGTCCTGGCGGGTGGACACCGACTGGCCGAACTTCACGTAGATCGGCCCCAGCTCCTGCAGCGCTTCGCGCAGGCGCACCCCGCGCGGCTGGCTGGTGTCGCGCCCCAGCCAGTAGAAGGGCCAGAGGTAGAGCAGGAAGCGGAAGGGCCGGAACAGGTGGATCTGCACGATGAACTCGTCGAGCCCGTGCCGGAACAGCACGCGCTGGATGACGAGGAGGCGGAGGATGAGGCGAAGGCGCGGCATGATCATGTTGCCGTCAACGGCGCCTGTCCTCCTCCAGCCGGGCAACCCGCGCCTCGGCGCGGGCCACGTCATCCACCAGGGTGTCGACCGCACGGGCGAACTCCGTGAGTTCAACCGTCGTGGGCACCATGCGCGTTGTGTTCTGCAGGTAGTCCGACGTGCGGTCGAGCAGATCCCGCCTGGCGGCAGCGCCCCACCCGCCCAGGGCACGTGCGGCATCGCCGGCATGGCGTGCCAGGGGGTCACCCACCAGCCGGCCCAGTTCCTCCTCCAGGTCCGGGGCGGCGAAGCGCAGCAGGTCGCGGAAGCGCCCCGCGATCCCGGTGTCCCCACCCATGCGCACCGCACCCTCGCGGATGGCGGCCTGGGGATCACCGCGCAACAGCCGGCCCAGGCCGAGGAGCGTGCCGCCCAGCGTGGCGTCCGGCGCGGCGCCATCGGGCAGCGTGATGCTGATGCCGCCGCCGGCGACCCTCAGGCGCAGGTCGATGGGCGTGCCCTCGACCGTGAGGCCGAGGATCCGGCCCTCCAGTTCGCGGGCAACGGCCTGTGCGCTGGTGGACCGTGCGAGGCCGTGATTGAGCAGCAACCCGAAGGGACGCAGGAACATCTCGGGCAGCATGGTCAGCGCCGCCCTCAGTACCGCAAGCCGACGTGCACCGCGACGATGCCGCCACTCAGGTTGTGATAGTGGCAGTCCTCGAGCCCGGCTGCCGCCATCATCCGGCGCAAGGTCTCCTGGTCCGGGTGCATGCGGATCGACTCGGCAAGGTAGCGGTAGCTGGCTTCGTCGTCGGCCACCATGCGGCCCAGCCAGGGCAGCACCCTGAACGAATAGGCGTCGTAGGCCGGTGCGAGCAGGCGCAGGGCCGGCTTCGAGAACTCGAGCACCAGCACCCGCCCGCCCGGGCGCACCACCTGCGCCATGCTGCGCAAAGCGGCGTCCTTGTCGGTGACGTTGCGCAGCCCGAAGCCGATGGTGACGCAGTGGAAGCTTTCCGGAGCGAAGGGCAGCTGCTCGGCATTGGCCTGGACATAGGCGATGTTGCCGGCGATGCCGCGATCCACGAGCCGGCGCCGGCCGTTGGCGAGCATGGCGGCGTTGATGTCGGTGAGCACGACCCGCCCTTCACGGCCCACCTGCCGGCAGAGTCCCGCGGCGATGTCGCCGGTGCCACCGGCCACATCGAGTGCCGCCTGCCCCGGGCGCAGGCCGGTACGGGCGAGCGCAAAGCGCTTCCACAGCCGGTGCAGGCCACCGGACATGAGGTCGTTCATCAGGTCGTAGCGGTCGGCGACCGAGTCGAATACCTGCCGGACCCGGCCGGCCTTCTCGGCGGTGGGGACGCTCTGGTAGCCGAAGTGGGTGGTGTCGGGCACGGGCTGCGGTGGCGATGGCGGGAGACCCTGCCAGTTTAGCAGCACCGGGGCGGCGGCTGGCCCGGCGCCCTGCGCCGGCCGGCCCTCAGAGGATGTAGCGGCTGAGGTCCTGGTTCTTCGCCAGGTCGCCGAGGTGCTGCTCGACGTAGGCGGCGTCCACCACCAGCGACTGCCCGCTGCGATCGGCGGCCTCGTAGGAGATGGCTTCGAGCAGCCGCTCGAGCACGGTGTGCAGCCGTCGCGCGCCGATGTTTTCCATCTGCTGGTTCGCGTGATGGGCGATCGCGGCCAGGCGGTGCACGCCGTCGGCGGCGAATTCCACGGTCACGCCTTCCGTGGCGAGCAGTGCGCGGTACTGCGCGCAGAGCGAGGCGTCGGGCTCGGTGAGGATGCGCACGAAGTCGTCTGCCGTGAGCGAGGCGAGCTCGACGCGGATGGGGAAGCGGCCCTGGAGCTCGGGCACGAGGTCGGCGGGCCTGGAGGCGTGGAAGGCACCGGAGGCGATGAACAGGATGTGGTCCGTACGCACCATGCCGTACCTGGTGCTGACGGTGCAGCCCTCGACCAGCGGCAGCAGGTCGCGTTGTACGCCTTCCCGGGAGACATCCGCGCCGCCGATCGTCTCGCCGCGCCGGGCGATCTTGTCGATCTCGTCGATGAAGACGATGCCGTTCTGCTCGATGTTGCGCAGCGCCTCGGCCTTGATTTCCTCGTCGTTGACCAGGCGTGCGGCTTCCTCCTCCACCAGCAGGGCGAGCGCCTCGCGGACCTTCAGCCGGCGTGGCTTTCTGCGCTGCGTGCCGAGGCTCTGGAACAGCCCCTGGAGCTGGCTGGTCATCTCCTCCATGCCGGGCGGGGCCATGATCTCCACACCGGCCGGCGCGGCGCGCAGCTCGATCTCGATCTCGCGGTCATCGAGCTGGCCCTCGCGCAGCATCTTGCGGAACTTCTGCCGTGTATCCGATTCGCGGCTGTCTGTCGCGCCGGGCGCGGCGGCCCCCGGGCCGCCGGGGGGGCGCGGCAGCAGCGCATCCAGTACCCGATCCTCGGCGGCATCCTCGGCGCGGTGGCGGACGCGCGCGGTGGCCGCCTCCCGGGTCAGCTTCACGGCGGCATCGGCCAGGTCACGGATGATGCTGTCGACGTCGCGCCCGACGTAGCCCACCTCGGTGAATTTCGTCGCCTCGACCTTGACGAAGGGAGCGTTGGCGAGGCGTGCCAGGCGGCGCGCGATCTCGGTCTTGCCCACCCCGGTGGGGCCGATCATCAGGATGTTCTTCGGCGTGATCTCGTGGCGCAGCGGCTCGGGCACCTGCATGCGCCGCCAGCGGTTGCGCAGCGCGATGGCCACGGCGCGCTTGGCCTGGTCCTGGCCGATGATGTGCTTGTCGAGCTCCTGGACGATCTCGCGCGGGGTCATCTGCGACATGGACGTTCCCTGGCTGCACGCGCCGGTTCAGCGCGGCAGCGTTTCGATGACGATGTTGTGGTTGGTGTAGATGCAGATGCCGGCGGCGATCCCCAGTGCGTGGCGGACCACCTCGGCCGCCCCGAGCCGGGTGTGGTCGAGCAGGGCACGCGCCGCTGCCTGGGCGAAGGGGCCGCCCGAGCCGATCGCCATGAGGTCGTCCTCGGGCTCGATGACATCGCCGTTGCCGGAGATGACCAGCGACTTCTGTGCGTCGGCCACGCAGAGCAGGGCCTCCAGGCGGCGCAGCCGGCGGTCGGTGCGCCAGTCCTTGGCGAGCTCGATGGCTGCGCGCGTCAGGTTGCCGTACTGGGTCAGCTTCGTCTCGAAGAGTTCGAAGAGCGTGAAGGCATCCGCGGTGCCGCCGGCGAACCCGGCGATGACCCTGCCTTCGGCGAGCTGGCGCACCTTGCGGGCATTGGCCTTCATGATCGTGCTGCCCATGGTGACCTGGCCGTCGCCGCCGATGGCGACCATGCCGTCGCGGCGCACGGAGACGATGGTGGTGCCGTCGAACTGCTGCATTGCTCTTCCCGTCCCGGTCGCGGTGATGGGGATACTACACGTCCCGCGCACGATGATCCTGCCCGACGGCCAGGTACACCGCCGGCACGACGAAGAGCGTGAACAGGGTGCCGATCGACAGGCCGGTGAAGATCACGAGGCCCATGTCGTGGCGGCCGGCCGCACCCGCACCCGCCGCGGCCACCAGCGGCACCACGCCGAGCACCATGGCAAGGGTGGTCATCAGGATCGGCCGCAGGCGCACGGTGGCGGCTTCCTCGATGGCCTCGCGCTTGGTCAGCCCGCGCAGCCGCTGCGCGTCGTTGGCGAATTCCACCATCAGGATGCCGTGCTTGCTGATCAGCCCGATCAGCGTCACCAGGCCGACCTCCGTGTAGATGTTCAGGGTCGACAGCCCGAGGTTGATGAACAGAAGTGCGCCGAAGGTGGCCATCGGCACCGACACCAGGATCACCAGCGGATCGCGGAAGCTCTCGAACTGCGCCGACAGCGCCAGGTACACGATGATCACCGCAAACAGCAGGGTGACCAGGAACCCGCCGGATTCCTGCAGGAACTGCCGGGATTCACCCGCATAGTCGGCCGTGTAGCCCGTGGGCGCAGCCTGCCGCAGCGCATCCTGCATGAAGCCGAGCGCCTGGCCGAGCGGCACGCCGGGGGCGATCACGCCGGAAATGGTTGCGGCATTCAGCTGCTGGAAGCGACGGATCGACTCCGGCACCGTCTGGTAGGTCAGTGTGGCGACGGTCGAGGCGGGGATCATGTCCCCGGCAGGGGTCCTGATGTAGTAGCCGTCGAGCTGCGCCGGGTTCAGGCGGTGCTCCTGGGAAACCTGCGACATCACGCGATACGCGCGCCCCGACATCGAGAAGTAGTTGACGTAGTTGCCGCCCAGGGCCGCTGACAGGGCTGCACCGATGGCCTGCTGGGTCAGGCCCAGTGCCGCGACCTTGTCGCGGTCGAGGGTCACGGTGGCCTGCGGCTGGTCGATCTTGAGGTCGGAATCGACGAAGAAGAACATGCCCGAGGCGGCCGCCCGCGCCAGCACCTGCTGCGCCACCTCGTCGAGGTTCTCCAGCGGCTCGGTGGTCTTGATGGCGAACTGCACCGGCAGGCCGAATGCCCCGGGGAGCGCCGGGAACTGGAATGCCGCCATCCGCGCCCCCGCGATCCCGTTGAGCTGGTTCTGCAGGTCCTGCTGGATTTGCATGGCGCTGCGGCTGCGATCCCCCCAGGGCGTGAGCAGGATGCCGGCAAAGCCCTGGTTGACCGCGCCCATGCCGGTGAACTGGAAGATGTGCGTGCGCTCCGGCAGGGCCTGCGCGATGTCGAGGACCTGCCGTGAATACAGGTCCATCTGCGTGATGGTGGCGTTGGGCGGGCCGTTGGCCTGCACCAGCACGATGCCCTGGTCTTCCTGGGGCGCCAGCTCGGACTTGGCCGTCCGGAACAGGTAGGCGTTGCCGGCGAGGATGAGTACCCCGAAAACCAGGCCGACCACCCAGGTGTCCAGCGAGCCGTGCAGCAGGCGGCGGTAGTGGTCCCGCAGCCAGTCGGAGCCGCGGTCCAGGCGCTGGACAAACGGGCCCTGCCGGCTGGTGGTGCGCAGCATCCGCGAGCAGAGCATCGGCGAGAGCGTCAGCGCGACGATGGCGGAGATCGTCACGGCTCCGGCGAGGGTGAAGGCGAACTCGGTGAACAGCGCGCCGGTGAGGCCGCCGGCGAAGCCGACGGGCACGTACACCGCGATCAGCACGATGGTCATGGCGATGATCGGCGAAGCCAGTTCACGCGCCGCGAGCACGGCTGCCTTGAGCGGCGGCAGGCCTTCGTGCATGTGCCGGTCGACGTTCTCGACCACGATGATCGCATCATCCACCACGAGGCCGATTGCCAGCACGAGGGCCAGCAGCGTCAGCAGGTTGATCGAGTAACCCAGCGCCAGCATCACCACGAATGCGCCGACCAGGGACAGCGGCATGGCCAGCACCGGCACCAGCACCGAGCGCATCGTGCCGAGGAACAGGAAGATGACCGCGGTCACGATCAACAGCGTCTCGATCAGGGTCTTCATGACTTCCCTGATCGATGCGCGGATGAACTCGGTGGCGTCGTAGTTGATGGTGCCCGTCAGGCTGGCGGGCAGCTGCGCCTGGATCTGCGGGAACAGCTTGCGCACCCGGGCGATCACGTCCAGCACGTTGGCATCGGGAGCGGCACTGATGCCGATGCCGACGGTGGGCTGGCCATCGGCCGTGAAGTCCGAGTTGTAGTCCTCCGCGCCGAGGGTCACGTCCGCGACGTCCCCGAGGCGGACGATGTCGGCGCCATTGGCCCGTACCACCAGGTCGGCGAATTCGCCGGCCGTGTGCAGGTCGGTGGCCGCCGTCAGGTTGACGCTGACCATCTGGCCCTTCGTGGTGCCGATCGCCGAGAGGTAGTTGTTGGCGGCAAGGGCGGCATTGACGTCGCTGGCGGTGAGGCCGTGCGCGGCCATGCGCGCCGGATCCAGCCACGCGCGCAGCGCGAAGGTGCGTGCGCCGAGGATCCCGGCGCTGCGCACCCCCTCGACCGCATTGAGCTGCGGCTGCACGATGCGGGTCAGGTAGTCGGTGATCTGGTTGGATGGCAGGGTCGCCGAGGAGAAGCTCAGGTACATGGAGGCGATCTGCTCACCGGTCTGCAGGGTGATCACCGGTTCCTGGGCAGCCGGGGGCAGGCGGCTCTTCACAGAGTTGACCAGCGCGGAGACCTCGGCGAGTGCGCGGTTGCCGTCGTAGTTGAGGCGCAGGGTGGCGGTGATCAGCGAGATGCCCGGCGTATTGGCCGAGGTCATGTAGTCGATGCCCTGGGCCTGGGCAATGGCCTGCTCCAGCGGCTGGGTGATGAATCCCGCCATCGTCTGGGCGTCCGCACCGAAATAGACGGTCTGCACCGTAATGGTGGCGTTCTCGGTCTTCGGATATTCCCGCACGGGCAGCGAGGACACCGCGCGCAGGCCGAGCACCAGGATCAGCAGGCTGATGGTGGTCGCCAGCACCGGGCGGCTGATGAACAGGTCGGTGAATTTCACGGCTGCATCCTGCCGGGATCCAGGGGGCGCGCTGGCCGCCTCACTGCTCCACCGGTCGCGGGTCTGCCGAGAAGGACGGCTGCACCTGGTCGCTGATCCTGACCGGTGTGTCGTTTTTCAGCTTCAGCTGGCCGCTGGTGACGACCAGGTCACCTGCGTGGATGCCCGAGAGGATGGCCACCTGGTCGCCACGCGTCGAGCCGAGCTTGACCACGACCTGCTGCACGTACAGCGGCCGGTCGGCGCGTTGCGTCGTACCACCCGGAGCTGGCGGGCGCTGTGCCGTGGCGGACCCGGCGTTGTCGCCACGGCCAGGCGGGACGCCCTCGTGCACGACGAAGACGGTGTCGCCATACGGGGCGTAGGCGACCGCGGTCTGCGGCAGCGTCAGGTAGCGGCGCTCCTGGCCGGACTCCACCGCGACCCGGGTGAACATGCCGGGCACCAGCAGGTTCCCGGGGTTGTGGATCAGCGCCTCGACGCGGACATTGCGGGTGGCCAGGTCGATCCTGGGGTCGGTGGCCGATATCCTTCCGGTGAACGTCCGCTCCGGGTAGGCGTCGCTGCGGACTCCCACCTGGCTGCCGGGACGCATCAGCTCGAGCGACCGCTGCGGCACGGTGAAGTCGACGTAGACCGGGTCGAGCTGCTGCAGCGTTGCCACGGCCGTGCCGGTGCTGATGTACTGGCCGGGACTCACGGTGATGATGCCGATGCGCCCGGCAAACGGGGCGCGCAGCGTCTTCCTGGCGACCAGCGCAGCCTGTGCGTTGGCGCGTGCCCGCGCACCCTGCTGGTCGGCCAGGTCGCTGTCGTACTGGGCCTGGCTGATGGCCTGCACCGCCAGCTGCCCGCGTGAGCGTTCCACGGTCAATGCGGCGAGCCGCGCGGTGGCCTCCAGCGCCTCGAGCGTGGCGCGGTCATCGGTGTCGATGAGGCTGATGAGCACGTCGCCTTCGCGCACGTCGGCGCCGGATTTCACCCAGACCTTGGCCACCAGGCCGGCGGCGTCGAATGCCAGGTCGGTACCGCGCACCGCGCGGATGTTGCCGACGGCCTCGATCTTCGGCTGCCAGTCCTGATAGCCCGCGGTCATTGCGCTGACCGTCTGGGGTGGGCTGGCCATGGCTTGCAGGGCCTTGCCCATCATGATGCCCTTGAAGGTGTTGAAGCCGATCAGCAGGGCGAACAGCGCGGCCACTGCTCCCGTGACGAGGAGCAGGCGCTTGCGCAACCGGGGTGGGGCATGGGCTGGGTGTGCGTTCATGCGGGCAGGGTGGGTTGGTTGGGCTCTGGAGGGCTCTGCTGCGGCCTGGTCCGGAAGGGTCAGCGGCCCGGCCCGGCGGCAGCCGTGGTTTCGCCGTGCCAGCCGCCGCCCAGCGCCGCATACAGTGCGGCGGTGTCGGCCAGCCGGGCGGCGCGTGCCTGGATCAGCGCGATACGCGCCTGTTCGTACTGCTGCTCGGCGCCGAGGAGGTCCAGGTAGCTCGCCGCCCCGGTGCGAAAGCGCGCCTGCGTGAGCGACAGCAGGGTGCTGGCATCCTGCCCGGCGATGGTTTGCGAACCCAGCAACTGCGCGTCGTATTCGAGTGCCTGCAGGGCATCGGCCACGTTCTGGAACGCGAGCAGGACGGTCTGCTGCCAGTTGGCCGCGGCCGCATCCACGGCCGCCTCGGCAGCGCGCCGCTGATGCAGCAGCTGCCCGCCATGCACCAGGGGCTGGACCAGGCCGAGGCCGAGCGACCAGGCGCCGCTGCCCGTCCCAAACAGGCCGGACATGCTCAAGGCCTCGCTGCCAAGGCTGCCGTTGAGCGTGACTTGCGGCAGCATGGCGGCGGTTGCAACACCGGCGAGTGCCGTGGCGCTGTGCAATTGCGCCGAGGCCGCGCGGATGTCGGGGCGCTGGGCGGCCAGCTTCGACGGCAGGGTGACCGGGATGTCGGCAGGCAGCATGACCTGCGCGAGCGTCACCGCCTGCAGGCCGGATTGTGCCGGCGTCGAGCCGAGATAGGTCGCCAGCTGGTTGCGGGTTGCCGCCAGCTGCTTCTCCAGCGTCGGCAGCGTGGCCTGCGTGGCCGTCAGCCGGGCGCGCACGGCCAGGGTATCGGTGAGCGAGCGGGCCCCGATGGCCTGTTGCCGTTCCGCGATGTCGAGCTGCTGCGCCAGTGCGGCGATGATGGCGCGTGTCGCGCTGGCCTGCTCGCGCAGCGAAGCCTCCTGCACCGATGCGGTCACGACGTTGGCCGCCAGGGCGAGCCAGGTGGCGTCGAGCTGCGCGCGCTGCACGTCAGCCTGCGCCTGCCGGGCTTCCACGCCACGGCGCAGGCCGCCGGAGAAGTCGAATGCGTAGCTGACGCTGACGCCGGCGTTGTAGACCGTGTAGGGAGCCAGTGCCGCGCCGCCGCCTGCAGACCGGGCGCCGGACATCCTGGAGCGGGTCACGCCCAGGTTGGCATCGAGCGATGGCAGCAGGGTGCCCTGTGCAGCCCTGGCAATCTCCTCGGCCTGCCGGAGTGCGGCGTCGGCCGCGGCGATCGTCGGGCTGTGCTGCAGTGCCAGCTGCACGCGACGGCTGATTTCCGCGTTGTCGAACGTGGTCCACCAGTCGGATGGCACGTCCTTTCCGTCGACGAAGCGTTGCGCATCAGCGCCACCGGCAGCGGCCGGCACCGTGGCCGGTGGCAGTGGATCGACCGTGTAGCGGTCGGCGCCGGGGGGCGGGGGTTCATGGAAGTCGGGGCCGGCTGCGCAGCCGCAGAGCAGCACGGCTGCAGATGCCTTTGCGGTCCATCGCAGGAAAGGCTTCGGCTGGATGGCGGGGGGGGTCAAGGGGTACGGCCGGGCCGGGATCCGAACAAAAGACCCCAGTGACGACGCCTGGGGAGAGCGCTTGGCGGGCAGGATGGTACGGCAGGCGGGCATCAGCTGCCAGCGCGCGGGCCGGGGCGGACCCGCTGGCGGTCAGACGAAAAAGCGGGGCCCACCGGGCCCCGCCTCGTTTCCTCCGGATCGCGGCCTGCTCAGGGCTGGGTCTTGCCCGCGGTGTCGCCCTGCTTCTGCTGCCAGCGCTCGCGCATCTCCTTGCGCCGCTCCTCGCACTTGGCGGGGTCGGCATCGCACTTGGCCTTCATGTCCTGCATCCGCTGCCGGCGCTCTTCCCGCTGCTTCTGGCACTCGGCCGGGTTTTTCTTGCACCACTCCTGGCGCTCGGCCGCCTTGGCCTTCATCTTGTCGCATTCGGCTGCGTTGTTCTTGCACCATTCCTCGCGCTTCTGGCGCATGTCCGCGCACTTCTCCGGGTTGTCCTTGCACCAGGCCTTGCCCTGGGGCATGTTCGGCGGCGGTGCGTCATCGGCCTGGGAGGCCAGGGGTGCCAGGGCCAGCAGGCCGGCCATGGCGAAGCTTGCGATCAGGGTCTTGGTCGACATGACATCTCCTTGCGGTGGATGGCCGATTCGGTGATGCAACGCATCATCGATTCCGGCGCGTGGAACTACAAACGCCACAGGTCCCGGCCGGTTGACAGCGGCGCAGGCAGGCAGTTCACCGTGAGCCCGGCCGGCATCAGGACTTGGCGGGCTTGCGCGCCCGGGGGTGGGCCTTGTCGTAGACCTGTGCCAGGTGCTGGAAGTCCAGATGGGTGTAGATCTGGGTGGTGCTGATGTTGGCGTGGCCGAGCATCTCCTGCACGCCACGCAGGTCGCCGCCGGATTCCAGCAGGTGGCTGGCAAAGCTGTGCCGGAACAGGTGCGGATGCACGCGCTGGCCCATCCCGGAGCGCCGTGCCCAGTGGCTGACCCGTGACTGCACCGTGCGCGGGCTGATCCGCCGTCCGCGTACGCCGGTGAACACGGCACGCTCCTCCGGGGCCGCCGTACCCGCACGCTGGTGCAGCCAGGCGGTGACGGCCTCACGTGCCCTGCGGCCCACGGGGACCAGCCGCGTCTTGCGGCCCTTGCCGGTGACGCGCACGAGCCCGTCCGCCAGGTCGATGTCACCCAGTTCGAGCCCCACCAGCTCGGCCAGCCGCAGGCCCGAGGAATACAGCAGCTCCAGCATGGCGCGGTCGCGTACGGTCACGGGGTCGTCGCCGCGGATCTCCAGCAGGCGCCCCATCTGGTCCACGTCGAGGGTCGTTGGCAGGCGGCGTGCCGCCCGCGGGGCCGATACGCCCACGCCCGGGTTCACGGTGATCTCGCCCTCGCGCACCAGGTAGCGCAGGAAGCTGCGGGCGCCCGAGAGGCGGCGCTGGATGCTGCGGGGGTTGAGGCCCCCGCCGTGGCTCATGGCAGCAAAGCGGCGCAGGTGGTGGACCTTGAGCTCGCGCCAGGCGCAGATGCCCTCACGGTCGCAGAATCCGGCGAGGCAGACGAGGTCGCGCCGGTAGGCGCTGGCGGTATGCGAGGACAGGCGGCGCTCCAGCTGCAGGTGGGCGAGGAAGCGTTCGGCCTTCAGCCATTCGGCGCTGTCCATGGCGTGATCCGGTACCGCCCGGCGCCGGCTGGCGGCGTGCCTAGTGCAGGCTCAGCGCGCAGGCCGTCAGCTCGCCCAGCCGGGCCAGGAAATCGATGCTCTTGCCCGGGTGGAAGTGCTCGGGATTGCGGCTGCCGATGGCGAGGAAACCGAACTCCGAGCGCGGTCCGAGTGGCACCAGCGCCATGGACTGGATGTCGGCGCCCGGCCCGAACAGGAAATCCCGCTGCGCATCGCGCAGGCGCGAGCAGCGGGGTGCCGAGCTCTGCAGGAAGGTCTTGAAGGGCCCGAGCGCAGGATCCTCGCGGTGCACCACCTGGACGAAGCTCGAATGGCCCTGGACCAGGCCGGGGACGCTGTCGAAGAGCACCAGCGCCGCCCGGTCCACCGCAAAGCCCTCGCGCAGGTTTTCGTCGAGGACGTCGATGACGCCCTCGCGGCTGCGCGTGCGCATGAGCAGCAGCGCCAGCGCATGGATGCGGCCGGCGAGGCGGTCGTTGCTGCGCGCCACCTCCACCAGTTCCTTCAGGCGGGACTCCATGGCGAGATTGCGCTGCCGGAGCACCTCGAGCTGGCGCTCCACCAGCGAGATGGCTCCGCCGGTGGTGTGGTGCGGCAAGCGCAGCGCCGAGAGCAGGGTCAGGTTGCGTTCGAAGAAGTCCGGGTGCGCCTTCAGGTATTCGGCGACGGACTCATCGGCGCTTTCCGGGTACCCGACCTGTTGCGTGACTGAACTCATATGTCCACCGTCCCCTCGAATACGGTAACCGCTTCACCGGTGAGCCAGACGGGAGTGCCGGGTCCATCCCAGCGCACGAGCAGCTCGCCTCCCGGCAGGCTGACGTGGACCCGTGGCGCGAGCCAGCCGGCGCGCTGCCCGACGACCGCCGCAGCGCAGGCGCCGGTGCCGCAGGCCCGGGTTTCGCCGACGCCGCGCTCGAAAACGCGCAACCGGATGTGCTCCGGGTCGAGCACCTGCATGAAACCGATGTTAGCACGGTTTGGAAAACGCTCGTGTCCCTCCAGCGCGGGGCCGAGCGTGGCAACTGGCGCGGCATCGACATCCTCGACGCGGATGACGGCATGCGGGTTGCCGAGCGAGACGACGCGCAGTTCGACGTTGCGCCTGCCGGCCTTCACCTTGTAGCTGTCGGCCTCCGCTGCCGCGAGGAAGGGAACACGCCCCGGGGCGAACTCCGGCACCGCGACTTCCACGCTCACCAGGCCGCTGTGCTCCAGGCGTGCGCGCGAGGAGCCGCCGCGGTGCTGGAGCACCAGCGCTCCGCTGCTGTCACCGCCGACGAGCCGGGCGATGCAGCGGGCGCCGTTGCCACACTGCTCGGCCTCCGAGCCGTCGGTGTTGAAGATGCGGTAATAGACCGCTGCGCCGGGGATGCGCGGCTTCTCCAGCCAGAGCAGCTGGTCGAAGCCGATGCCGGTCTTGCGGTCGGCGAGCGCCCGGATGGTTCCGGCAGGGGGCGGAGCCATGCCGCTGGCGGGAACCACGACGAAGTCGTTGCCGAGGCCGTGCATCTTGGTGAAGGAAACGCGCATGAGCTGCAACCCGTGGCTGGCCTGCCATTATACGGGCATGGACTTTTGTCAAATGCCCCAGTACCTTCTGGGTGCCCGGCGTGGCGCCGGGCCCGCGGCGAAGAACAACGCAAGCGCCGCCGGCCAGAGGTCAGGCTCGAAGGAACAACAACGATGCGGCATATCATGGTGCTCAACGCCAAGGGCGGCTGCGGAAAAAGCACGATCGCCACCAACCTGGCTAGCTACTACGCCACGCAGGACAAGCGGGTCGTGCTGGCCGATTTCGATCCCCAGCGCTCCAGCCTCGACTGGCTGGCCCGGCGTCCGGCTGACCGGGCGGTCATCGAGGGCCTGGAGGCCTACAAGCATGGCCTGCGCGGTGTGCCGCGCAACGCCGAGGTGGTCATCGTCGATGCCCCGGCGCGGGTGCACGGCGCCGAACTCACCGCGATGGTGCGCCACGCCGAGACCATCATCGTGCCGGTGCTGCCCTCGACCATCGATATCAGCGCCGCAGCCAAGTTTCTCGAGGACCTGGCCGAAGTCGGCCGTGTCGAGCGCCGGGAAGTGCGCATCGCCGTCGTCGCCAACCGCGTGCGCGAGAACACCCTGATCGCCGGCGAACTCGACGAGTACCTGGACAGCCTGAAGACGCCCTACGTGGCCAAGCTGCGCGAGGCGCAGAACTACATCCGCGGCTATACCCGCGGCCTGGGCATCTTCGAACTGCCGGAATATCTCGCCTGGCCGGACTGGGAGCAGTGGGAGCCGCTGCTCGAGTGGCTCGGCAGCCGTCGCAGCCGTCCCGCCGTCGCCGCCTGAGGCGGTCCGGGTCCGCCAGGCCGCCTGGGCGGCGGATCCTGCCGCCCGGCGCTAGCCGCTGCTGCGGGCCGGGGCGAGTTCCGTCGTCCGGGCGCCACCGATGCTCAAGGCCAGGCCGCGCTGGTAGGCGCGCGCCGCTGCCTCGCGATCGCCGATGCGATCGAGCAGCTGCCCCAGGGCGGCACAGGTCTCCGCCGACGGCCTGACCGACAGGCTGGTCTCCAGGTAGCTGCGCGCCTTGCCCCAGAGCTGGTTGCGGAAGGAGAGGCGGCCGACCGTGAGCAGCAGGTCGGGATCCTCGGGCCGCTCGCGCAGGAAGGCCTCGGCGTTCTTCAGTTGCTGCGCGGTCTCGGGCAGCGCCAGTTCGCCGTAGAAGCGGATCAGGCCGGCATCCCAGCCCTCGCGCAGCGCGTGGCGCACCTCGGTTTCCGCGGTGGCCGCCAGCCCGCAGCGGGTGAGGGCCTTCGCCCGCGCCAGCACCAGCCGCGGGTCCCCGCGCAGCACCTTCGGTACCTCGTCCCACAAGCGTTCGAGTCCCGCCTTGTCCAGCGCCGGGTCTGCGAGGAGCGCCTCGAAGGCATCTGTCGTCCAGCTGTTGAGCTTGGCCGGCGGCAGCGGCGGCATGGCGCGCAGCGCCGGCACCAGATCGAGCAGGGCATGCCAGTCCTGCCGGCGCCAGTGCAGCGCGGCGAGCAGCTTCAGTGCCTGGGCGTGCTTCGGGTTGTGCCCGCGGATGCGGTTGAGTGTTGCCAGGGCCTGGTCGAAGGCCTGGTCGTCCATCTGCATCTCTGCCTGGGCCAGCAGCACGGCGTCGGTCGCGGCCGGCTCCTGCTCGTAGGCGAGGCGCAGCCAGCCGTCGCGGCGATCCGGGTCGTTGCGCTGGTGGGCAAGGCGTGCGGCGGCCAGGTAGTTCATGAGCGGGGCGCCGCTGCGGCGGGCACCGCGGGTCAGCAGCCGTTCGCCCTGGTCGAGCTTGCCCTCGGCGATGGCGATGTAACCGCGGGTGGCCTGGCGCCCGGCCCAGCGCACGCGTGCGCGCGCGGTGGCCTCGCCCAGCTGCCGCGGGACACGCCACAGCCAGGCCAGCAGGCGGATGGCGAGGTAGGCCAGCACCAGCAGCCCGGTCGCGATGGGCACCGACATCTCGACCACGTAGCCGGCGAAGCTCAGCAGGACGTAGCCGTTGTCCTGCAGGAGGAAATGCCCGGCCAGCGCCCCGAGCGCCAGTGCCAGCGCAATGGCGAGGCCGGCCTTCATGGCAGCGGTTCGTGTTCCCGGAGCCGGTTGAGCTCGGCCAGGGAGGCGGAGATGTCCGGCAAGGTCCCGGCCATGGCCGTTCCGGTGATGGCCTTGAGGGTGGCGAGCGCTGCGGCACCAGCCCCCGCATCCGTGTCGTAGTAGTGGGTGAGCTGGCGGTGGATCTCCGCCAGGGAGGTGCGCAGGCTGCCGGGTTCACCGCGCAGCAGGGAGAGGCGCGCGATCTGCAGCTCGAGTTCCAGGCTGCGTGTCACCAGGCTGCCGGCCTCGGCGGTCATCAGGGTGGCGGCTGGCTGCTCGGTGCGGCGGATGCTGACCACGCTGAGAAAGGCGTTGCGCAGGGCTTGCAGGGCGCGCGCACCACCGGTCAGCTCCGCAGCGGCTGGTGCGACTTCCGGCCTGAAGCTGCGGGGGACCTGTCGCAGCGGCAGGGCACGGATCTGGTCGGCGAGCGTGTCGAGCCGCAGGACCAGTCCTTCGGTGTCCACCGTCGGCACGGCGCGCAGGGCCGCCTGCTCGGTGGCAATGAGCTTGCGCACCGGCAGCAGCTTCGGGTCGGCGGCCTCGCGCAGGTAGTCATCGGCGATCCCCAGGGCCTGCAGTGCGCCGTTGCCGTCATGGGCCAGCCTGGCCTGTGCGTTGGCAATGCGCATGAAGTGGGTGGCCTGGTCCGCCAGCCAGGCCCTGCGCCCGCGCTCGCCGCCCGGCATCTTCGCCAGCGCATCCTCGAGCTTGCCGAGCCGGGCCGTGATGCCGTCGGGGCTGCCGTCGAGCAGGTCGAGGCGCGTTGCAAGACGATCGAGGTCCTCGCGATCGCGCGCCAGGCGGTTGTCCAGGGTGGCGAGGCGCTGCTGCAGTTTCACCAGTTCGCCGTCGGGGGCGGGTGCGGCCTGCCGCGGGCCGCCGAGGCCGAACCATTGCGCGGTGGTGCCGGCGAGCGCGATGAGCGCCAGCAGGAGCGCGATCCTGCCGCTGCGTGCGGGCCGGGAAGGTGCTGTGCCGTCGGGTTGTCCGCTCATGGCGGGAGGCCTGCGTGATTGCGGATGCCGGGGGGCATTTTGCCACGCCGATGCGCCGATGCGCCGGTGTTCGCCCGCCGGAGGCCGGCGTGGGGCCGGGGGTTCCCGGCGGGCCCTCAGCGGCGCAGGGCCAGGCCCCGCATCACTCCTGTGACCTTGCGTTCGAACAGCACCAGCGCCACGCCTGCGAGCACCAGCACGGCACCCGCCAGGCTGGAGAGGGTGACCGGTTCGTCCAGCACGACCGCGCCGAGTAACAGGGCGATCACCGGATTGACCACCGCGTACGTCGTGACCTTCTCCGCCGGCCAGCGCGTCAGCAGCCAGAGGTAGCTCCACTGGGCCAGCAGGCTGCCAAACACCGCGAGATAGGCCACGGCCAGCCAGGCGGCCGGCCTGGTGGCGGCGAGGTGCAAGCCGGCGAACTCGCCGTCCAGCAGCGCGGCGACACAGAGGAAGGCCGCGCCGGCGGCCATCTGGCCGCAGAGCAGGGCAAGCAACCGATCCCGCGGCACGGCGTTGCGCTGCACCAGTGTGCCGACACTCCAGCTTGCCACGGCGATGGCCAGCGAGGCGATGTAGCCGATGCCGGCCAGGCCAGTGGTCGAGGCCGTCTGGTGCACGATGAACGCCACGCCGGTGACGCCCACCGCCAGGCCGAGGCCCGTCCAGATACTGGGGCGGCGGCGTGCGAAGCAGCCCCAGTCGACCAGCGTGACGCAGATCGGGATGGTCGAGTTCAGGAGGGCCGCGATGCCCGAGGGCACGCCCTGCATGGCGAAGACGGTGAAGCCGTTGCCCAGTCCGCAGAGCAACACGCCGCTGATGACCACCGTGTGCGTCGGCAGGCCGGCGAGCGGCCGTGGCCCGCGCAGGCGCAACAGCCCATAGAGCAGCGATGCCGCCAGGCAGAAGCGCATCGCCGCGGAAAGGAAGGGCGGCAGGTCGCGCAGCACGATGGCGATGGCGAGGTAGGTCGTGCCCCAGACGACCAGGATGCAGAGAAAGGCGAGCGTGATGCGCAGGCGGGCGGTCGGGTTGTCCATGGCGGGGCTCCGCCCGCGGGCCGGGTACGGGCGGGTGGCGCATGTTAAGCCAGAAGCGCCCGGCGGATGGGCCTGCGCCGCGCGGGCTGCGGGAACCGGCGGCCCCCTGTGCTCAGGCGGCCGGTGTGCGCAGGCAGCGGGTGCGCAGGCTCAGTGCCTCGGCGACATGGGCGCTGGCAACGGCCGGTGCCCCGGCGAGGTCCGCCACGGTGCGCGCCACCCGCAGCACGCTGTCACAGGCCCGGCGTGACAGCTGGAGGCGGGCGGCGGCCTGTTCGAGCAGGCGCAACCCGTCGGCCGCCGGCAGGCACCAGTGGCGCACGCCCGGGGCTGGCAGTCGCGCATTGGGCATGCCGGCCCGCGCGAGCTGGATGTCGCGCGCCCTGCCCACGCGCCCGGCCACCGGCGCGGAGGATTCCCCGGGACCGTCGTCACCGAGGTGGATCTCGCCCCGGCTCACCGGGATGCGCAGGTCGATGCGATCGAGGAACGGTCCCGACAGCCGCTCCTGGTAGCGGCGGATCTGCTCGGGTGCGCAGCGGCACGGACGGGCGAGGTCGCCATGGTAGCCGCAGGGGCAGGGGTTCATGGCCGCCACCAGCTGGAACCGCGCGGGGAACTCCACCGTGCGGGCGGCCCGGGCCACGGCGATGTGGCCGGTCTCCAGCGGCTCGCGCAGGGCTTCGAGCGTGGCACGCGCAAACTCCGGCAGTTCGTCGAGGAACAGCACGCCGTGGTGGGCCAGGGAGACCTCGCCGGGACGCGGCCAGCTGCCACCCCCGACGAGCGAGGCGGTGGTCGCCGTATGGTGCGGCGCGCGAAACGGCCGCCACGCCCAGACCCGGGGTGGAGCGTGGCCGGCCAGCGAGCCGAGCGCTGCGCTCTCGACGGCCTCCTCCTCGGTCATCGGCGGGAGCAGGCCCGGCAGCCGGCGCGCGAGCATGCTCTTGCCCGTGCCCGGCGGGCCGACGAAGAGGATGTTGTGTCCGCCGGCTGCGGCGATTTCCAGCGCCCGCCGGGCCAGATGCTGGCCGTGGATGTCGCGCAGGTCCTCTCCGGGCGGTGGCGGGCCTGCCACGCAGGCTGCGGGCATGGGCAGCGTGCCCGCACCCTGCAGGAAGCGCAGCACGGGCAGGAGCTGATCGGCGAGCCTGATGTCGGCACCGCGCAGGAGGCCGGCCTCGGTGGCGCAGGCAGCCGGCACGACGACGGTGCGCCCGGCCCGCCTCGCGGCGAGCAGCGCCGGCAGCAGGCCGGCGATGGGACGCAGCGCGCCGGTGAAGCCCAGTTCGCCCAGCAGTTCGATGCCGCCGAGGCGCTCGGCGGGAACCTGGCCGGATGCGGCGAGGATGCCGGTTGCGATGGCGAGGTCGAAGCGCCCGCCGCTTTTCGGCAGGTCTGCCGGCGCGAGGTTGACGACGATCCTGCGGTTCGGGAACTTCAGGCCGCATTGGCCGATCGCCGCGCGGACCCGCTCGCGGCTTTCCTTCACGGTGGTCTCGGCAAGCCCGACGATGCCCAGCCCCGGCAGCCCGCCACTCAGGCAGACTTCGACGCTGACTTCAGGGGCTTCGAGGCCGAACTCCCCCCGTGTCACGGTGCAGGCCAGGCGCACCGGTGTTCCCCCGCATCACGGCGCGTCAGTGGGCTTGCGGTGTGCGACTCTCCAGTTCGGCGATGCGCGCCTCCAGTGCCTTGAGCTTTTCGCGGGACCGCTCGAGCACGCGCTGCTGCACGTCGAACTCCTCGCGCGTCACGAGGTTCATGCGGGCGAGCCCGCCCGCCAGCACGACGCGGAAATTCTTCTCCAGGTCGGCCTGGAGCGCCTGCATGCCCGGGGGCAGGCTCCTGGCGAGCTTGCGGGCCAGTTCCTCGATCAGCTTGGTGTCCATGCGTCTCCTGCCTCCTGTAGCCGTGTCGTGGGCGATGCTGCCCCGCAAGCGTGCGCTCCCGCCGCCCCGTGCCCCGCCCCGGTGCGCTGCCCCGGCGCGCCAGCAGCGAAAACGCACCGTGCGTGGCGGCTCTGCGCCGCTGGCTGCCGTGGCACGGAACCTGCAAGCAGCATTCCTGGCCCGGCTGCATCCTGCCAACACAGACAGCCGGCGGCAAGCTGGAGAAAGGGCCGATTCTGTGAAGAAATGCCTGTGCGCACTGACGCTGGTGGCTGCTGTTGCCCAGCCCGCCCATGCGGTCGAGGTCACGGCCAACATGGGATTCATGAGCAGTTACGTCTTCCGCGGCATCTTCCAGGCCCACTCCGTCGCCATGGGCGGCGTCGACCTGAAGCAGGGCGGCCTGTACGCCGGCACCTGGGCTGCCGACGTGGGCCAGGGCCTGGAGGTCGATCTCTACGGTGGCTACAACGGCCGCACGGGGGACTTCAGCTATGGCGCCGGCGCCACCGGGTACTACTACACCGACGACTTCGACGACACCTACCAGGAAATCAACCTCAGCGCCGGCTACCGGGTCTTCAGCATCAGCGCGGCCTTCGGCCGATATGACAATTTCAGCGGAACCATCGGGCCGGGCAACGCCAGGGCGAACCGGAAGCTCGGCTACAGCTTCATCTCGCCGCGGCTGGACTACCAGGGCTTCTACGGCCTGGTGGGCATCTTCGGCAACGATTTCAATGGCGAGTACTACGAGGCGGGCTACGCCAGCACCTTCGCGCCGATCGGCCTGGACTACCGGTTTGCCGTCATCCACGGCACGAAGGACCTGCTGGGCGACACCGATGGCGACGGCCGCCCTGATGACGACACCCGCTTCGTCATCAGCGTCAGCAAGACCTTCCGCCTGACTCCCTAGGCACCCGCACGGAGGATCCCGCGTGAAGCTGATCACCGCAATCATCAAGCCCTTCAGGCTCGACGACGTCCGCGAAGCGGTCGGCGAGGTCGGCGTGCAGGGCATCACCGTCACCGAGGTCAAGGGCTTCGGCCGCCAGCGTGGGCACACCGAACTCTACCGCGGCGCAGAGTATGTCGTGGACTTCCTCCCGAAGCTCAGGCTGGAGATCGCGGTCGCCGACGAGTTGCTCGAGCAGGCGCTGGAGGCCATCGTCAAGGCGGCCCGCACCGGCAAGATCGGTGACGGCAAGATCTTCGTCACGTCGCTCGATGACGTGATCCGCATCCGCACCGGCGAGACCGGTGCCCAGGCGCTGTAACCCCGGTGCCCCCCGCGCGGGGCGTGCCGCAACTGGCAGGAGCAGGACAGTGGAGAACGACACGGTGATGAAGCGGCTGAAGCCGGCCCTGGTGCTGGCGCCAGCCCTGCTCCTCGGGCCGCTGGCCGCCCTCGCGGGTGACGGCCCGGTGCCCGAGAAGGGCGATACCGCATGGCTGCTGACCGCCACGCTGCTGGTCATCCTCATGACCCTCCCGGGCCTGGCGCTGTTCTACGGCGGCATGGTGCGCTCGAAGAACGTGCTCTCGGTGCTGATGCAGGTGTTCATCACCTTCTGCGTCATGGTGCTGCTGTGGGCCATCTACGGCTACAGCCTCGCCTTCACCCGGGGCAACGCCTTCGTCGGCGGCTTCGACCGGCTGTTCATGATGGGCATGAAGCCGGAGTCGGTGGCCGCCACGTTCTCCAGGGGCGTGGTGGTTCCCGAGATGGCCTACTTCGCCTTCCAGGCGACCTTTGCCGCCATCACACCCTGCCTGGTGATCGGGGCCTTCGCCGAGCGCATGAAGTTCGCCGCGGTGCTGCTGTTCCTGGTGCTGTGGTTCACCTTTGCCTACCTGCCCATCGCGCACATGGTCTGGTTCTGGGCGGGCCCCGACGCCTATACCGACGCTGCGGCAGGCGAGGCGGCCAGCGCCACCGCCGGGTTCATCTTCCGCAAGGGGGCGCTGGACTTCGCCGGTGGCACGGTGGTGCACATCAATGCCGGCATCGCCGGCATCGTGGGTGCGCTGTTCGTCGGCAGGCGCCTCGGCTACGGCCGCGTGCCCATGCCGCCGCACAATCTGCCGATGGTCATGATCGGCACCTCGCTGCTGTGGGTCGGCTGGTTCGGCTTCAATGTCGGCTCCAACCTCGAGGCCAATGGGCTCGCCGCCCAGGTGTTCGTCAACACCCTGCTCGCCACCGCCGCCGCGGCGCTGTCCTGGTCATTTGCGGAGTGGCTCTGGCGGGGCACGCCAACCATGCTCGGCGCCGCCTCGGGCGCGGTGGCGGGCCTCGTGGCCATCCCGCCGGCCTGCGGCTGGGTCGGCCCCATGGGTGCCCTCGTCATCGGCCTGGCTGCAGGCATCGTCTGCCTGCTGGCGGTCACCCGGCTGAAGGCGGCGCTGGGCTATGACGATTCCCTGGACGTCTTCGGCGTGCATTGCATCGGCGGCATCCTCGGGGCGCTGCTGACCGCGGTGTTCTGCAACCCCGCGCTGGGCGGCACCGGCGTCTACGACTATGCCGCCAACGCGGTGGCCGGGTACTCCACCGCGGCGCAGTTCGGCAGCCAGCTCTGGGGCGTGGTCATCACGGTGCTGTGGTCGGGGCTCGTCGCCGCCGCGGCCTACGCCCTCGTCGACGCCACCGTCGGCCTGCGGGTCACCGAGGAGGAGGAGCGCCAGGGCCTCGATACGGTCTCCCACGGCGAGAGCGCCTACACCTGAAGGCTGGTGCAGAGGTGGTGCGCCGGGCCGGTTCCCGCGGGGTTTCCGGGCGGTGGTCCGGGATTTGTGGCCAATCCGGACGTACCCGCCGGTTTTGCGTGACGGGGTTCAAATTCCACCGCCGTGCCCCGATGGCATAATGAAACATGCCGCGGGTTGCGCTGGGCCCGCATGTCGGGATCACGAGGGCGTCCACCATGAAGTCCATTGCCGTCTTGTGCAGGATCGTCGTGTCCGTTTCCCTGGCGGGCCTTTGCGCCCAGGCCGGCGCCGCCGACCAGGGTTCCGTCTACCAGTGGGTGGACAAGGACGGTACGCCCCACTACCAGGACCGGCCGCCGGAGGACGTCAACGCGGCACAGGCCGCGAAGGAACTCAGCCTGCGCTACAAGGCGACCGATGCCGAGGCCATGGCCGCCGCTGCTAAGAAGAAGTCGGAACTCGACAGCGCCGCGGACCTGCGCAAGAAGCAGCAGGCCGGGGACAGCAAGGCCGATGCCAGTGAGCGGGACCAGGTCAAGGGCGAACGCGAGCAGGGCTGCGAACAGGCCCGTGACAAGCTGCAGAAGTACGAGACGGCGCACCGGCTGTACCGGCCGGGCGCCGACGGTGAGCGCCACTACCTGAGTGACGAGGAAATCGATGCTGCCCGCGCCGAGGCTCGCAGGGCCGTTGACGAATGGTGTTCCCCGTAGCCCGGCCCCGGCGGTGACGGCTGCGCCGGACAAGCCCCGCGCTGACGCCTGCACCTACCTGCCTGACCTGTGCGCGCCCATGGCCGTGCTGGGCGTGGTCCTGCTTGCCGAGCTGCTGGCCATCACCCTGACGCTGGCCCGGCACAACCACTGGGGCAGCTTCTTCGCGGACCTCGGTTCAACCTCGGTGGTGTTGCAGTGGCTGGCGCTCACCTCCGCCGCCGTGCTGTGCGGCCTGCGCTCCCGGCTGGCGCGCCTGCCGCTGCAGCAGGGTTCGGCACTGGCCTTCGCGGCCGTGCTGGTGAACATCCTGCTGGTGTCCGAAGCGCTTTACTGGATCGGCTACCTGGTTGCGCCCGGCGTCGCCACCGATGCCTGGCTGCCACCCGACCACGGCTTTTTCGCGGCGCGCAACCTCGCCGTGGGCAGCCTCATCACCGGGGGGCTGCTGCGGTATTTCTACGTGTCCGAACAGTGGCAGAAGAACGTCCAGCGCGAGGCGCAGGCGCGCATCCACGCGCTGCAGGCCCGTATCCGCCCGCATTTCCTCTTCAACAGCATGAACACCATTGCGAGCCTGACGCGCAGCAACCCGGCCGCGGCGGAGCAGGCGGTGGAGGACCTTGCCGACCTGTTCCGCGCCTCGCTGGCCGACACGCGCCAGCGCATCACCCTGGCCGACGAACTGGAGATCACCCGGGTCTACGAGCGCATGGAGCGCCAGCGGCTGGGCGGGCGGCTCGAGGTGCGCTGGGACCTCGATGCCCTGCCGCAGGATGCGCTGCTGCCCAGCCTGAGCCTCCAGCCGCTGCTGGAGAACGCGGTCTACCACGGCATCGAGCGCCTCACCGGACCCGGCGTGGTGACGGTGACCGGTGCGCGCGATGGCGGCACGCTGTCCATCGCCATCAGCAACCCGGTGCCCGAGGCGTCCGGCGCATTCGCCGGCGACCGCCCGGGCCACCAGATGGCGCTCGACAACATCCGCGAGCGCCTGGCACTGGCATTCGGTGATGCCGCCGACCTCGGCATCGAAAGTGCGCCCGGGCTCTTCCGGGTGACGTTGCGGTTCCCCTACCAGCCCTCGCCGCAATGAGCACCGTCTCGCGCAGCGTCCTGATCGTGGATGACGAGCCACCGGCGCGCGCGCGGCTGCGCCAGCTGCTGGCCGATGTCGGTGGCTGGCAGGTGGCCGGCGAGGCCGCGCACGGCCGCCAGGCCCTGGACCTTTGCCACAGCCTCGACCCGGACGTGGTCCTGCTCGACATCCGCATGCCCGGGATGGATGGCATCGAGGTCGCACGCCACCTGCTCAGCCTCGCGCACCCGCCGGCGGTGATTTTCACCACGGCCTACAGCGATTACGCCATCCAGGCCTTCGAGGCCCAGGCGATCGGCTACCTCGTGAAGCCGGTGCGCCGCGAGCGCCTGGAGCGCGCCCTGCAGCAGGCGGCACGCCTGTCGCGCGGCGGCATGGCGGCCGTGGCGGCGGCCGCCGGCCCGGAAGGCCGCCGCAGCCACATCTGCGTGCGCAAGGCCAAGGGCCTGCGGCTGGTGCCCGTGGGGGAGATCCTCGGCTTCCAGGCCGACCAGAAGTACGTGACGCTGCTGCTGGCCGACGGCGAGGAAGTCAGCGACGAGACGTTGAAGGACCTGGAGACCGAGTTCGCGGAGGAATTCATCCGCATCCACCGCAACACGCTGGTGGCGCGCAAATTCCTGCAACGGATCGAGACGACGGAAGACGGACGCTCGCTGGCCTGGGTTGCGCACCGGGAGCAGCCGCTGCCGATCAGCCGGCGCCTGATCGCCGACGTCAAGCGGCGGATCAGCGCAACGGCTCCCTGAGTGCCCCGCCCGGCCAGCCAGCCGGGCTCAGCGTGGTGGCAGGCGGGCCGAGGCGGCGAAGTCCACCACGCCAGCCAGCTCCCGCAGCCGGGGGAGATCCAGGATCCGGATCCGGTGGCTGTCCAGGCGCCGGATCAGCCCCCGGCGTTCGAGCTGGCCGAAGCTGCGGCTGACGGTTTCCTTCTGCAGGCCGACGTAATCGGCGATGTCCTCGCGGGTCATCGGCAGGCTCACCTCGTTGCTGGCCGGGTCGCCGTCGTCGGCCGGGCCGTCGGCCAGGCGGCGGGCATGGCGCAGGAAGACCAGGAAGACGGCGAGCCGCTCCAGCGCGGTGCGCTGGCCGAGGCTGTAGATGGTGTCGAGCAGGTCCTCGAGCACGCGGAAGGTCATGTTCAGGAAGGCGCGCTCGGCTTCTGGCACGCGCGCCAGCCGCGCCTCGAAGTCCGCCCGCGGGATGCAGGCCACCAGGGCCGGCGTCACCGCCTGCACCGTGAAATAGTAGCGGTCCGCGGTGGTGAGCCCGATGAAGTTGTCGCGGAACAGGAAGCTCAGCACCTGGCGGCGGCCGTCGCTTCCCGTGCGGCTCATCATGAGCATGCCGCTGAGGATGTTGAAGACCTCATCGGCCGGTGCGCCGGCGGCGATGAGCACCTGGCCGGGAGCGAGTTCGCGGGCCGGGGCGTTGGCGAACGCCCCGAGGAACACGTCATCTGGCAACTGCGGCCCGGGCATCCGGGAAGCATGGCGCGGGTCCCGGCCGTGCCGCAAGCCGTATCCGCCGCAGGCAGGCCTGGCCGTGCCGTGGACGCCTTCTCCGGCCCGGGGGTATGATGGCCGCCCGCAAATGCGCCCGTAGCTCAGCTGGATAGAGTACTGCCCTCCGAAGAAGTCAAGCAGAGGTTCGAAGCCCGGTAGAATGTGAAAAGGAATCAAGAGTTTCTGAACGTGCGCTCTTGATGCCGTGCTGGCGGAGTGACCAACGCGTGACCAAGCGCCGATCGGCTCTCGCTGACCAAACAGATAGACTTTTAAACACGCGCCCGTAGCTCAGCTGGATAGAGTACTGCCCTCCGAAGGCAGGGGTCACTGGTTCGAATCCAGTCGGGCGCGCCAATCCAATAAAATCAAACACTTGCGAGAGGCCCGCCGAGCTCGAATTGCCCCAAACGCATTTCGTTTTTGGTCACTCCTGGTCACTCTCGATCGCACGCCGCACCGTTCACACCTACGCTTGAGCACGATGGGGCACGTTGTTCAACGTGGTGCTGTCGTGGCACCTTCGCGCTGTTCGCGATTGGACTTCACCAGTGCCGCTTCAACTTTCCGACTTCTACCGAACCGACCTGGCAGCGCTGCATCAGGAACTGCTGTCCAGCCCGATCGCTGATGCGTACTTCAACGGCACCGACATTCGGCTCGACGGCACCGACCTGCTGCCCGATGACCACTTCGAACTGCCGTTCGGCTCGGTCTCCACGGTCGAATTCGCGCACCTGTTCTCCGTGTTCGACGGCAGCCGCGTCCACGAACAAATTCTCAAAGAGGCTGAGCAGGACACGCCGCCGGGCCTGTACTTCACCGTGGTCAACAACCAGGTCATCCAGAGTCCCCACAAGAACCGGCTCGGCATCTACAGGGACCAGCGCGGCGAAGCCGATCTTTTCATCGACGGCCTGCACGTCGATCACTACTTCCTGAACGAGCACCTGACTCCGCCCACGCTGGGCACCGTCGCCTTCGCGCTGTGCGCGATCACGGCGCACCTGGCCGGGCTGTCTCAAGTCTCGCTGGTGGCGGCCGGGGGTCGTGGATTTGATCGCCGCCATGTTGGCTACAAGGTCTGGCCCAAGTTCGGTTTCGATGCACCGCTGGAGGCGGGCGAGGTCTCAAACGCCCCCAGCCTGGCCCACTGCCAGAGCGTTCAGGACATATTGGCCGTTGATCCGGCCTGGTGGGACAATTACGGCAGCCAGCGCCTGATGACCTTCGACCTGACCGCCGCTAGCACGTCCTGGCGGAAATTGCTACCCTACGTGGGTAGAAAGCTCTCTGACGGGAGGCTTCCATGAGCAAGACCGACGCACCTCGCAAGACCGCCGAAATGCCGCAGAAGGCGGCAGCGGGTGGTCGCGTCTTCAAGTTCTCGCTCAAGGGGATTCCTCCGGTCGATGCCCGCACCTGGGCGAAGATGGAAGCCGCTGCGCGGACGCCGCGCCAGGGGCGCCAGTACCCGGAAATCGTCGAGGCACCTGACGCCTCGATCTAACCCCGTTCACGTCAATGCGAGCCCGCCAGCAATGGCGGGCTTTGCATTTGTGCGATCAGCGCGCCGGCGTGTCCGCAGCTCGGGGTGATGGGTGCACAGCCTCGCCACGCCCTTTCCCTAACCCGCGATCCCGCGCCATGAACGCCTCCAGCATGTGGGGGATCAGCGTTGTCGCGTCAAAATCCTCGCCATAGGTCTGCACGTGCAGCGAGGCATAGCGGTCGAGGTCGGCTTTCAGCGTGACCGGGGAGCGAAGGTCACTTTGATACTTTCGGTCTTTGGCAACGGCCCCGGCCGCAGCTTGTTCGCGCTCATCGGAACGATCCCCTCTGGAAGAACAGCGGCTGATACGGCCGCAGTACGAGGTCCCGATTGACGATGCCCTTGACTACGCGCTGTGGTGAGCCGGATTAGCGTATAGTGGAATCTTCGTTGGGGAGTAGCCGCCGCCATCAAAGGCGGGGTCGCGTCAACAGACTTGGGGCTTGCCCCATGGCGCGACCGGCGTAGGGCTTGGCGAGACCGATGATGCGCACTTCTAACCCATGGGTCGGGCGAAGGGCGTGTCATTGCGTCCGCCGCCTGACCCTGGAGTCCCACAATCATGAAATTCTCTCGTCTGTCTGCTGGCGCAGCTGCGCTGGAGACAAGTCTGTCTTTGTCCGGCCCCGTCCGCAGCAGTAAGGCCTCGGAATCCCCTATCCGCAGGCGCCTAGTCAAACTCGAAATCGGCAGGGCTCCGCAACTACGCCGCGAACACGAGCTGTGGTCAAAGGTCCGTGCGGACCAGAGTCGGGAGTAGTGGCATGGAAGCATTTCTTGTTTCAGCTGGCATCGTTGCCCTCGCGGAAATCGGCGACAAAACTCAGCTGTTGGCCTTGGTCCTGGCGGCGAAGTTCCGCAAGCCCGTCCCGATCATCCTCGGCATACTGGTTGCCACGTTGCTCAATCACGCCCTGGCGGGCGCCGCCGGTGCGTGGATTTCTGCTGTGATCGGTCCGACCGCAATGCGCTGGATTCTGGGCATTTCCTTCATCGCCATGGGCGCATGGACACTAATCCCCGACAAGATCGGCGACGACAAGGAAACCGCACCACGCTTTGGCGTGTTCGGAACGACGTTGCTGGCGTTCTTCCTATTGGAGATGGGTGACAAGACGCAGATCGCGACCGTGGCGCTAGCGGCCAAGTACACCTCGTTGATCGCCGTTGTGGCTGGAACTACCTTCGGCATGATGCTGGCGAATGTCCCAGCCGTACTGCTGGGCGACGTCGCCGCAAAGAAGTTGCCAATGCGTCTGGTGCACGGGATTGCCGCCGCAATCTTCTTTGCCCTAGGTGTGTCGGTTCTGTTGGGCTTTGGGTCATGAACGTAGTGCACATAAGGACTGAGCGACAATCGTGGGCACAACGATGTAGAGCACCACCGACAGAGCGCGCTTGCCATAAGACGCGATGTTGGCTCGCAGATCAGGAGCAACAGTGGCTTTGTTAGCCACTCCTCTTGAAACCTCGATCCCGCGCCATGAACGCCTCCAGCATGTACGGGATCAGCGTTGTCGCCTCAACAGCCTCCCCGTAGGTCTGCGCGTGCAGCGAGGCATAGCGGTCGAGGTCAGCTTTCAGCGTGACCGGGCATGCGAAGGTCAGTTTGATGCTTTCGGTCTTCGGCAACGGCCCTAGCCGCAGCTTGTTCGCGCTCATCGTGACGATCCCCTCTGGAAGAACAGCGGCTGATATGGCCGCAGCACGAGATCCCGATTGACGATGACGCGCACGGGCAGACCAGGCCGCTCGGTCAACGTCGGCTGGATATTCAGGTTGCGGCGGGTCATCTCCTGGCCGATCTGATTCACGCTGTCCTGCAGGCTGTTGCGGCCGGCGATGACGACGCGGCTGCCGTCCTGGCGGTTCTCGGGCGCGGCGAGCTCGGCACCGACGCCGAGCAGCGTAGTCAGCGCCGCGCCGGCGAAGATGCGATCCCAATGCCAATCGATGCCATCCTCCAGGCCGGCGTAACCGGCCGGATCGGTGCCGACGAGGTTGTCGAGTTGGAACGATGAGGCGTCGGGCAGGATCACGCGATTCCAGATGACCTGCACACGGCTTTGCCCGTAGCTCACCTGGCTGTTGTACCGACCCAGGATGCGCGAGCCCTGCGGGATGAGCAGGTAGCGCCCGGTGGCCGTGTCGTAGACCGGCTCTGTCACCGTGGCGATCACGTCGCCAGGAAGGTCCGACTGAATGCCCGTCACCAGCGCTGCGGCGATCACCGTGCCCGCCATCACCTGGTACGGTGAAGCGGCCATTTGCAGGTTGCCGGAATTACGGGTTTGCGCAGAACCGGGATTGCTCAAGAACGCTTCCTTCTGATCTTGACGATTCTGTGTCGCCGTGGAATCGGCGGGCTGCGCGGCCGTCGGGGCTGATGCGAGCGCGAGCGGATCGAAGGTTGAATTTGTCGCAGACGCCGGTGTTGCTGCTTGAGCCGGTGCAGCCACCGCGGCGCGCTGCCCGCTGGCGCGGAAGAATACCGACGAAGACGCGGCTTCCTCAGCCTGCTTCAACCGCGCCTGGCGCTCGGCCGCGGCGGGGTCATTGCCCGGTGCAGCGTAGCCCTGCGATTGTTGTTGGGTGCGCAGGATGGGTGGCCCGAGGTCGCCGGGCAGCGGCTCTCCCAAACGCGGCACCTCCGGCGGCAACGCAGGCAAAGCCGGCGGCAGTTGAGAATAGTCAGCCGGTAACTGCGCCAGTCCTTCAGAGCGAGACACGCGATCGACGTTGTACAGTTGTTCGGCCGGCGCGCCCGCACCGCGCTTCTGAGGCGTTCGGAACGACCAAAGTGTCACGCCCAACACGATCACGGCCACACCACCGACGAGCACTGCCAACATGCGTCGATTCAACCGCGTGACCGGACGCGGCCGGGCGCGCAGCGCGACGCGCTCCGGTGCCAGCTTGGATGCTGCGCTCGGCGCAGGCGGGTCGGAGGTGTTGTCCTGATCCATGCTCAGTTCCTCCGTATGCCATCGGTCCGCTCGATGCGCACCACGTCTCCCTTGTCACCCCCGAGACGCAGTTCGGCAGCGCCGAACAGCCGATCGACGATGTAGTACGGCGAACGGAAGCGGTAGTTGACGAGCTGGCCATCGCCCTGTGCACCGATCACGAACAGCGGCGGCAACTCACCCTGCGCGATGGCCGCGGGAAACTGGATATAAACCTTCTCGCCGTCGTCGAAGGCGCGCAGCGGCTTCCACGGCGAACTGCTGCCGCTGATGGCGTAACGAAAACGGATGTTCTCCAGTAGCAGTCCCGTCTCCACCGGCGCGGTGCTCTGCGCCGCCTGTGCCTGGCGCTGCAAGGCGAGCATGCGGTCCTTGGGATAGTCCCAGGACACCGATGCCATCCACGCCTTGTCGGTCGATGTCAGTTCGATCAAGTAGGTGCGGCGGCTGGTCGTGATGACGAGGTTTGTCTTGATACCCGCACGAATCGGCTTGACCAGCACGTTGACGCGCAGATCGGCGCCAGCGCCGCTCGACGTGTCCCCGACGATCCAGCGAACCGTGTCACCGGCAGCAACTGTCATCAGTTCTTCGCCGGGCTGCAAAGAGATCACTGTCACGCGGCCGGGGCTCGCGTAGACCTGGTACAGCGCGCCCTCGGTGAAAGGCCACACCTGAATCGCATTGACGTAGCCCTCGCGCGTCGGCGCGACCCGCGCTTCTTCGTTGGCGAGGGAAACGCGCGTGGGCTCGTCGGCTGGTTCGGGCACCGGCGGCGGCGCATCGGCTTCGCGCACGGGCTTCAACTGCCCTGGTAACGGCAGGGGTGTCGGGACCGTGACCACTTGCACGGGTTTGGGCGGCTCGGGCAACTGCTGCGCCTCTATCGGCTCGTCGAGCGCGATGGTCGGCGGCTTGCGCGGCGTGGCACAGCCCGCGAGCGCGACAGCGAACAACAAGAACGCGCAGAGATGCGTAGACGGCTTCATGGCTTGCCTCCTTCGATCGAATCGAGTTCCCGGCTCCACGACAAGCCGTTGACGTAAACACCCAGGGGATTGCGTCGCAGTCGCTCCTCGGTGCGCGGCGGTTGCAGCACGATGGATACCACCGCAGTCCAGTGCTCGATCCCGGTCGCCGCGCCGCTGACGTAGCGGCGCTCCGTCCAGCGAATCTGAAACGACGCATCGCTCGCGCGCACGACGCTCGTGATCTGCGCGGTCACCGTCTCCTTGCCGATGCGAGCAAAGGGATCGTTCGCACGCGCGTAGTCGTTGAGCACGGCGGCGCCGCGATCGGTGGTGTAGTCGTAGGCGTCCAGCCAGTTCTGCCGCACGACGATAGGGTCGATGGACAGTGAACGAACCAGCGCGATGAAGCGCGCAAGGTGATAGGCGGTTTGCGCATCGCTGGGTCGGTAGGGCGTGACCGCCTCGCCGACGGCACGCACTTGGCCACCGCTGTCCACTTCCACGACGTAAGGCGTGACGATGGACTGCGCCGAGCGCCACACGAGGCCTCCCGCCATCAACAGTGCGAGCACGAGACAGCCGAAGGCCATCAATCGCCAGTTCTTTGCCTGCACACGAGCGGAGCCGATGCGCTCATCCCAAAGCTGCTCGGCCGCCTGATACGGGGTGACGGGTTGCGGCGTGTCGGCATACCGCACCTGCGATCTTTTGAAGCGCATGGAACGCTCTCCTTTAATTAGTTAGTCGCGCAGGTTGGGACCAGATCCGCCACCACCGCCGTCACCGCCACGCAGCGTGTGCGCCACGGTGGTCGCGGCATGCGTAAGTTGCTGGCGGCGATGCAGGCGCTTCGCCCACGCAGGCTGAGTCGTGTTGGCGGCGCCTGTCTCTGCACTCGTCGCAGGCGCGGCGTCGGCAGGACGTAGCGCCGCGGCCGCGCGCTCCTTGAGCGAGCGCGCACCGGCAGCCACTTTCTGTCCCATCGATTGCGCGCCGACCTTGGCGACGTTGCCCAAACCCGCCGCAGCGCCCTTGAGCCCACCGCCGGCTGCCGCAGATCCCGCACTGAATGCGGACCTGGCGCTACCGGCGGTCGATGCCACCGAGCGCGCACCGCCAACTGCCATGCGCGCGGCGCCAGGTGCCATGCGGGCTCCGGCAACAACGGCGCCGCCCACACCGGAGGCCACGGCACCCGCAGCGACGGCCGTTCCCGCGACCCCCAAAGCCGTTCCCGCCGCCGCACCCGCGCCGAGCTGCGGCGCACCGGACACGAGGCCCGTGGCAATGCCCGGCCCAAAGATCCCGAGCGCCAGGAGCGCAAGGGATGCCAGCATGATGACGAGCGCGTGGTCGATCGAAGGCTCGGCGGGCGACACCTGGAACTCGGCGAACAATCCTGTGCCGATGCCAACGATGACGGCCAGCACCAGCACCTTGATGCCCGTAGACACCACGTTGCCCAATACCTTTTCAGCAAGGAACGCGGTCTTGTTCCACAACGCGAACGGCACGAGCACGAACCCGGCGAGCGTGGTCAGCTTGAACTCGATCAACGTGATGAAAAGCTGAATCGCTAGCACGAAGAAACTGAGGATCACGACGAGCCAAGCGAGGAACATCACCACGATGGCGTCGAGGTTCACGAACACTTCGGGGAAGCCGGCCAGGTCGCCGATCTGCGCGAGGATCGGCGCCGCCGCATCGGTGCCGACTTTGGCGAGCCGTCCAGGTTGCAGGAACTCGGCCTGCGTGATCGTGGACCCCGACGCCAGCAACCCCAGCCCCGCAAAAGACCGAAAGACGATGCTGGCAAGCCAGTTGAAGTTGCCGATGATGTAGGCGAAGGCGCCGACGTAGAGCACCTTGCGGATCAGCTTAACGATCACGTCGTCGCCCTGACCCGTGGCATGACCCATCGCCCAATACAGGCCAGCGATGGTCATGTCGATCACCACGAGCGTCGCGGTGAGGAACGCCACCTCGCCACCCAGCAACCCGAACCCGGAGTCGATGTAGTTGGAGAAGACGACGAGGAAGCGGTCGATCACCGAGATGTCGTTCATGGCGCGAACCTCAGTTGCGATAGAGCTGCACGGTCTGAGGCGTGTACGGCGTACCGTCGCCGAGGAAGCGCCGGCGCACTTCGCGGGCTCGCTCGGTGGCCGCCGCTTGGCGCGCCAGCTCCAGAGACGCCGCCCGACCTTGCGTCAACTGGAGCTGTTGCATCTGGATGGACTGCTTGGCCTGCAACGCAAGCAACTGGTTGGTCGCCTGCGCGGCTTGCAGCGCGCCGTCGGCCGACTGGCTGCGGGCGACCAGATCGGTGAGCACACCTTCGTCGTCGGACAGGTTCTGCGACACCTGCGCCTGCATGCGCATCGAGGTCTGCAAGCCGTCGAGCGTGTTCTGCCAGCGCTCGCGGGCGTCCTGCGCCATCTGACTGCCGCTAATGGTCGCGGCATACTCATGCGGGTACAGCCGCGCGAACTCGCGGTCGATGTTCGTCACGTCGTAAGCCAGGCCGCGCGCCTCGGCGATCAGCCGCTCGGTCGTGGCGAGCGTCGAGCGCAAGCGGTTCACGACGTTGAAGTCCAGGCTCGTCAGATTGCGCGCCTGATTGATGAGCATCTGCGCTTCGTTCTGGAGCTGTCGGACCTGGTTGTTGATCTGCTCCAGCGTGCGCGCGGCCGTGAGCATGTTCTGCGCGAGGTTCGAGGGGTCGAGCACGATATCGCCGATGCCGAACAGCGCGTAGGAAGGCTGCGCGAGGCCGAGCGCAAGGACGCCGGCGACAGCGAACGCAGCGAGCTTGGGTTTGAGGAGCGATTTGCGAATCATGGCGTGTCTCCTTCGATGAGGTGGCGGTCGATCAACTGAGCGGCCCACTCAAGGCCGCGATGACGCAGCCAGGCGGCTGCGAAGTCGGAACGCGGTACCGACTCGGATACTGCGTCGATGTCACGCTGATCCTGCGGCGTCGAAGCGCCGGCGAAGGCCAGCGCGACGGGGCCGAGGCCGAGGTCGAAGACGCGATTGCCAAGACGCGACTGGTAGTAGTAGTCGCGCTTCGGCTGCGCGGTGGCGACAATCTCGATCTGCCGGGCGTTGAGCCCGAATCCCTGGTAGATCGTGCGAAGCTGCGGCTCGGTCGCCTGGGGGTTGGGCAGGAAGATGCGGATGGCGCAGCTCTCGATGATCGCGGACGCGATACTGGAGTTTTGAATGTCCGCCAAACTCTGCGTGGCGAAGATGACGCTGACATTTTTCTTGCGCAACGTCTTGAGCCATTGGCGGATGCGCGCCGCGAACATCGGATCGTCGAGGAACAACCATGACTCGTCCAAGATCAGCAGTGTCGGCGCACCGTCGAACCGCTCATCCAAGCGCGCGAACAAATAGCCCAACACCGAACGCACGGCGGCGGGGCTGGTCATCAGTTCTTCCATCTCGAAGCACTGCACGTCGGCCGCGCCGAGCCGGTCTTGGTCGGCATCCAGCAGCTTGCCGTGCGCGCCGCCAAGCACGTAGGGCGCCAGCGCCTGACGCAGCGCATTCGATTGCAGCAACATGGAAAGTCCGGTCATCGTGCGCTGCTCCACCGGCGCACCGCCGAGACTGTCGAGCGCAGACCAGATAGCCGTTTTTTCGTCGGGGCCTACTGTCACGCCTTCATGCAGCAGCCGACCTTCGATCCATTCGGCTGCCCAGGTGCGGTAGCCGTCACGGTCGATGCGCGCGAGCGGTTGAAAGGCGATGCCGCCATCAACGCCCAGGTCGTAGTGCTCGCCGCCGAGGCCGAGGATCGTGGCGCGCATCGAGCGGCCCATGTCGAACGCAAAGACCCGCGAGCGCAGATAACGGCGGAACTGCATCGCCAGGATGGCGAGAAATGCCGACTTGCCCATGCCGGTCGGGCCGACCACCGCCATGTGCCCCACGTCACCGATGTGCGTGACCAGCCGGAAGGGTGTGACGCCATCGGTTCGGGTGACGATGGCCGGTGGTCCGTCGAGGTGCGCATCTTTCTCCGGCCCGGCCCATACCGCCGACACCGGTATCAGGTGCGCAAGATTCAGCGTCGAGACAGGCGGCTGACGCACGTTCGCGTAGACGTTGCCGGGAATCGACGACAGCCATGCTTCTACAGCATTGGTCGTTTCGGGAATGGTGACGAAACCGCGACCCTGGATGACGCGCTCCACCATGCGCAGCTTCTCGTCGGCCGCGGCGGCGTCCTCGTCCATGACGGTGACGGTTATCGTGAGGTAGCCGAAGGCGACCTGATCGCTGCCCAGTTCCTGTAAGGCGGCGTCCGCGTCCGCAGCCTTGTTGCTGGCATCTGTATCCACCAGCGGGCTCTCCTGCTGGAAGATCGTTTCCAGCAGCAGTGCGACGATGTTTTTGCGTTTTGCAAACCATTTGCGGCGCAGGCTTCCGACTTCTCGTTCCGCCTCGGTCTTGTCGAGAAACAAGAATCGGGTTGACCAGCGATAGGCAAATCCGAGGCGGTTGAGATCGTCCAGAATTCCGGGCCAGGTCGAGGCCGGGAATCGCTGCACTGACACCACGCGCAGATGCTGGCCCCCTAGCGTGGGCGCCAAACCACCACCCAGCGGCGAATCCATCAGCATGGCGTCGAGGTAGAACGGCACTTCGGGTACGGCCACGCGGTAACGCCGCGTCGAGATGGTGGCGTGCAGATAGGTCAGCGTCTGGCTGTCATCCAGCCACGCAATCTCCGGCATCACACCTTCCAACAAATCAAGGATGCGATCCGTTTCTGCGATGAATGCGTGCAGCCGTTCGCGCCAATCCACGCCGGCCGTCGCCGTGTTCTCGTAGAGCAGCTTCGCGGCCCGTGCTCTTGACTCTTCCGGCGGCAGATACAAGAGGGTCAGGTGATAGCTGCTCTCGAAGTGACTTTCGTATTCCTCGAATGCCGCGCGACGCTCCTCGTCTACGAGCCACGACAGCGCTTCGGGGAACTCCGAGCGTGGATAGTCGGCGGCGCCCAAGCGCTCGGCCTCCACGAACAAGGCCCAGCCGGACCCGAGCCGGCGCAGGGCGTTGTTCAAGCGGGCGGACGTGGCGATCAGTTCGCTTTGCGTCGCACTGTCCAGGTCCGGCCCGCGAAAACGCGCGGTGCGCTGGAACGAGCCGTCCTTGTTGAGCACGACACCCGGCGCCACCAACCCCGCCCAGGGCAACCAGTCGGCGAGTAGCGTTGGACGTTGACGGTATTCGGCGAGGTTCAGCATGGTGGCGTTCTCACACGTCCAGCAGCGACTTGTGCTTGAGGTGGCGCGCATACACCGGCATGAACTGCGGATCAGTGCGCGCGCCCCACACCGCGAGCGAATGGCCGACGATCCACAGGACCAAGCCGGGAATCCACAGTTGCAGGCCAAGACCCACCGCGGCCGCCAGCGTGCCGTTGGCGATCGCCACGGTGCGCGGCGCACCGCCGAGCAGGATGGGATCGGTCAGCGAGCGGTGCAGCGGCACCTCGAAGCCGGCAATGTCTGCGGACTCGCTCATGCGACGACCGCCCCACCGGAAAAGGAGAAGAAGGACAGGAAGAACGAAGATGCGGCAAAGGCGATGGATAACCCGAAAACGATCTGCACCAGCTTGCGAAAGCCGCCCGAGGTATCACCGAACGCCAGTGCCAGACCTGTAGCAATGATGATGATGACCGCGACAATGCGCGCCACCGGCCCCTGAATGGAGTCGAGGATCGATTGCAACGGGCTTTCCCAGGGCATGCTGGAGCCAGCCGCCTGCGCCGTCGAGGCGATACAAAGCATCACCGCGGCGAGAGCGAAGACATGCAGCGCTGAACGCAGAGGCGGATTTACGGAAATGCGGGAAGTCGCAACGTCGGTTTTTCTCATGACTGCTCTCCATCGGTTGTTGAAGGAAACGGCGTGTGTGGTAACGCGAGCGCGTCGTCGAGCTGATAGCCACGGCCGTCGAAGCCGGTGACTCGGGCGACCGTCTGGACCTGGCGGGCGCGGCCGCGCCCGGCGATGAAGACAATGACGTTCACCGCTTCGGCGATCAGCGCGCGCGGCGGTGTCATGGCGACCTCGAGGATCAGTTGTTCCAGACGCAGCAGCGCGCCGTGGGCGGAGCTGGCGTGCAGCGTGGCAATCCCGCCGGGATGGCCGGTGCCCCATACTTTGATGAGGTCCAATGCCTCGCCACCGCGCACCTCGCCGACGATCACGCGGTCCGGGCGCAGGCGCATCGTGGCGCGCACCAGCTCCGTCATCGACACCACGCCCGCGCGCGTGCGCAAAGGTACGTGGTCGCGCGCCGCGCATTGGAGCTCTACGGTGTCTTCGAGCACCAGCACGCGATCGTTCGTCGCCGCGATCTCGGCTAACAGTGCATTGGCGAGCGTGGTCTTTCCGGTGCTCGTGCCACCGGCAATCAGGATGTTCTGACGCCCGCGCACGGCGTGCTGCAGGAACGTCGCCTGTTCGGCGCTGAGGATGCCGTCGCGCACATAGTCCGCCATGCCGATCACGCCCACGGCGCGTTTGCGCAGGGCGAAGGCTGGGGCCGGCACCGCCGGCGGCAGAACGCCCTCGAAGCGCTCGCCGGTCTCGGGTAGTTCGGCGGTCAACAGCGGCCGGCCGCGATGCACTTCTGTCCCGACGTGTGCCGCAACCAGGCGGATGATGCGTTCGCCGTCCGCGGCGGACAGCGACATGCCGGTGGGTGCGCGCCCCGTGGAAAGACGATCGATCCACAGCGCGCCGTCCGGGTTCAGCATCACCTCCACCACGTCCGGGTCGTCGAGCGCAGCGGCAATTAGTGGCCCCATCGCCGTGCGCAGCATGCGGATGCGTCGGTCAATTGAAGTGAGCGAGAACGACGGCTGTTGCAGCACGGCGGTCACGGCGCAGGCTCCTGCTCAAGTTCGCGCGCTTCTGCCAGTGCGGCCGCGTCGTCCAACCGTTGCGAGTCGGGCTGGATCTCCTCGTAGACCTCGCGCACCAAGCTGCGTCCGCGCATTAGATGGCGCCCAAGTTGTTCAATGAACTGCTCGAAGCGTGCTTTGCCTTGAGCTTTCGCGGCCTCCTGATGGGCCTCGGGCAGTGGCGTGCTGACCGTCAGGTAATAGCGCACGAACAGCGACAGCGTCTCAATCAGGATGTTTTGATCACGCTCCAGTTTCTCGAACTGGCGCGACAGCTTATCCAGCCGCTTAGCCATCGCGGCTTCGCGCTGGTCGCCTGCATCGGGCGAGAGCCACGATGCGAGCGCTGCGGCGACGATGGAGGACTTGGAGACACCCTTCTTTGCGGATAGTTCGTCCAGGCGCCTCGCGTGGTCGCGCTCGATGAACAGGTTCAGACGGTGGCGGGAATGAAGCTGGCTCATAGCGGAATTCCGTCATCTGGATCGAGGGCGGCCAGCCGCGCCGCGCGTTGCAGGCGCGGATCGAGCTGCGACGGAAGTGGAAGCGGCAGATCGTCGTCGTCGTCGAGCAACGCCAAGTCGCTGGCCGGATGCTCGGGTGCGGTGCTGTAGGCAACGGCCTCAGACAATTCCGGCTGCCGGCGCGGACCACCCTCGCCGGCGTCGTCGAGGCCTCCGGCAGCCGCAGGTGCGGAAGGAACAGCCGGAATCGCCATTGCGCTCCAATCATCAGGCCGCGGGGCCGGCGCATCGGCGTAGTGTCCGTGCGTCAGTGCAGGCGGCGGCAATACGCGGCGCATGAAATTGGAGTCGATGTAATAGCGCAGCTTCTTCGCGCGAATCGGTGGGTGGCCTGAGACCATCACGACCGCATCGTCGGGCGGGAGCTGCATCACTTCGCCTGGCGTGAGTAGGGGCCGCGCCGTCTCCTGCCGCGACACCATCAGGTGCCCGAGCCAGGGTGCGAGCCGATGGCCCGCGTAGTTGCGTTGGGCGCGTAGCTCGGTTGCAGTGCCTAGCGTCTCCGAGATGCGCTTGGCCGTGCGCTCGTCATTGGTGGCAAAGGTCACGCGCACATGGCAGTTGTCGAGGATCGAATGGTTCTGGCCGTAGGCTTTGTCGATCTGGTTCAGAGACTGCGAAATCAGGAAGGCGCGCAAGCCGTAGCCCGCCATGAAGGCCAGTGCGGATTCAAAGAAGTCGAGCCGACCGAGCGCGGGAAACTCGTCGAGCATCAACAGCAGCTTGTGCTTGCGCTCCATACCATCGCTGCCGTCCAGCGACTCGGTGAGGCGCCGCCCGACCTGATTGAGGATCAGGCGAATCAGCGGCTTCGTCCGGCTGATGTCGGACGGCGGCACGACCAAGTACAGCGACACCGGATTCCGTGCCGAAATGAGATCCGCGATGCGCCAGTCGCAGCGCGATGTCACTTCGGCCACCGTGGGATCGCGGTACAGGCCGAGGAAACTCATCGCGGTGGACAGCACGCCCGAGCGCTCGTTGTCGCTCTTGTTGAGCACTTCGCGCGCGGCCGATGCGACGACAGGATGTGGCGCGTCACCGAGATGCTTCGTCGTCATCATCCGATGCAGAGTCACCTCGAACGGGCATGCCGGATCGGACAGGAAGTTGGCGACGCCCCGCAGCGTCTTGTCCTCGCCGGCGTAGAGCACGTGCAGGATCGCGCCGACCAGCAGCGCGTGCGAAGTCTTCTCCCAGTGATTGCGTCGCTCCAACGCACCTTCTGGATCGACCAGGATGTCAGCGATGTTCTGTACGTCGCGCACTTCATGCGCGCCGCGTCGCACTTCGAGCAGCGGGTTGTAGGCGGCCGATCGTGGATCGGTCGGGTTGAACAACAAGCAATGGGAGAACCGCGAGCGCCAGCCGGCAGTCAGATGCCAGTTCTCGCCCTTAATGTCGTGGATGACCGCCGAAGCCGGCCACGACAGCAGCGTCGGCACTACCAGACCGACGCCCTTGCCCGAGCGCGTGGGTGCGAAGGTCAGGACGTGTTCCGGCCCCTCATGTCGTAGATACTGGCGCTCGAACAGGCCGAGGAAGACGCCGGCCGGCCGGGTGAGTCCGGCCTTGCGAATCTCCGCCGCATCAGCCCAGCGTGCCGAACCGTAGGTCGTGACTAGGCGCGATTGCCGGGAGCGCCACACCGACATGCCGATGGCGACGAACACCGCCACCAGACCGCTGGAACCCGCGATCGCACCGCCTTTGGCAAAGACGCGGGGTGCATAGGCGTCGAAGAAGAACCACCACTCGAACAACCGCCAAGGGTGATAGATCGGCGTGCCAAACAGATCGAACCACGGCGAACCCAGGCGTACCTGGTATCCCAAGGCGGCTGCGGTCCATTGTGTGGCGCTCCACACTCCGGCGATCACGATGCCGAACACCGTCAGCACCTGACCGAACAGCACGCCTGTTGCCTGCATCCCGGCCTCCGAATCTCCCCTGCGCATCGCGCGGCGGAACAAGCGCCGCGGGCGTCAGATTCGGTGCCGGATCAGTGCCGGTCAAAGACCGTTATCGGAACAATCCCGAATGAAAAGGCAAGATTTCGTACTGTCTCAAGGACGAGCGAAGCGCCGCTAGCGACCGCGCGTGACGGCGTAGAAAACCGTCGCGGATGGGGAGTTAGTGCACCCTGATATTAGAACTTGGGCCGCTCCTCCGACGGCGTATAGGGCACGTTGCCGTCACCCATAAAGCGCTCCCTCGTTGCTTCTGCGACCGCGTTGCACAGCGCATCGCCCGTTTTGGCGTGGTCCGTTCTGCACTGCTCGCGCAACTCGGCAAGGCGATCAGGATTGGCGACAAGGGCTTCCACCGTATCGGTAGTTGGCGACTTGCCGCAAGCCGTTAGCAGAAGGACGACCGGCAGAACTGGAGCAATTCTCATGGGCTACTCTCCTGCGTCGTATCGGAGACATGCAAGGCCGAACTCGGTAAGGTCTCCGCGCTTATTGGGCTAACCCGATCTATGAAGCGGCTCAATGCCTCGGACGGATCAACACCCCGGCGCAGCAGATAAGTAATTAGCATTGGCGGGCGACCTGCCAGTGGCCTACCGATTACGTCAGGACTCCGGCAGTTGGCGACCTGCGATGCCCCGACCAGCGCCAAAGCGTATCCTGCTGCCACCAACGTCATCATCAGGTCTAATGATGCCACTTCCTCCGCGATCAGTGGCTCCATATCCACTGATCGCAAGATGCGATCGATCTGCCGTCCGTAACCCTCGCATGCTTGTGGATCGCACATGACAAGTGGATAGCGCAGCACTTCACTCAACGGAACTCGCTTATACGTCAGTAGCGGATGCTTTGCTGGCACAGCGACTACCAATGGATCGCTCCACGCCGGCTCGGCCAGTAGTCCGTCACCGACGTCCGCGGACTGCGCGAACCCCACGTCGTAGAGGTCGTCTTGTAACCCTCTTATCTGCTTTGAAAGGGGCACCTCGAATAGTCGGATTTCGACTTCAGGTTCTTCCTGACGGCACTGAGCCAGTAACGCGGTGAAGCGCGGAGGCGTAATGCCATCTGACAAGGCGATACGCAACTGCCCGTGAAAGCCGTTGGCCGCGGCCTGTACGCCATCACGGGCTTGTTGTAGGGCAGTGAAGACGCGCGGAACGTGCTCAAGAAAGCGTCTGCCCGCGCGAGTAAGGCGGGTGCTACGCGTGGTACGCACGAAAAGCTGCGCTCCCAAGTCTTCCTCTAGTTCCTTGATCGCCCTCGACAACGGAGACTGCTCCATGTGAAGCCGCTCCGCTGCACGTGCGAAGTGCAGTTCTTCAGCAACGGCAACGAAGCAGCGGAGATGTCGAAGTTCCATATTATTCCTCTCCGATCGCGACACGTCGTAGAGCGCTCGGTAAGCGGCCGAACATCACCAAGTGGATCCCTACTTTGTAGTTAGATACGGCTCCTTGTACCCGTCGCTCCAATATCCCCATACCTCGACTCCCGACGTGGAGGCCTCGGACGCAGCGACTTTCGACTGCGAAGTGTCGGGTACGGCAAGTCCGTGGAATGGAGGTTTCTCACGGAGCATCTTTCGGATCGCATCGGGAGGCACATACCCTATCAACACGTAGCGACTGGGATTCGCTGTGACGCTGCTGACTTCGGCGGCAAGCGCCCTCGGAATATGCAACCCTTCGCGCCTTCGAATGGGATCTCTGTCTTTGATCACATGGACGTGAAACTCGGCCGCGCGCAGTGTATTGACCCAATTCGTCGCCGTTGCGCTCCCGTCGCCAGGGATGTACACGACGAGATCCGTGCTGACCTCGTCGACAAGGTGCCAAAGCATGGCACCCAGCGCCAGCGCGGCTAGTGAGCCAAACACAACCAGGGTCCGATTGGCCCTGCGGCGCTCGCGTCTGGACATCACGTGTGAATCGGTGGATGCCTTGCTTCCGCGCCGTGTTCCTCGCTTGCGCCGCCGACCTCTCATCTGCGTATCCTTCAGCCCTCTCCATCAAGAACCCAACGTATGCCTGGAGTCTTAGTATCGGGAGCACGGGAACCCCGACGCTCAATTCGAGCCATCGCGGTAAGCGAGTAGCCGGAGTGCGTTGATGACCACGACCAGCGTCGATCCCTCGTGCGCTGCTATCGCTGGACCAATGCCCAAGCCGAGGATCGTCGCCGGCACCAAGAGCGCAACAACGCCTAGGCTGATGATCATGTTTTGCAGGATCACGCGCCGGGCGGACCGGCTCAGCCCAACTGCAAACGGCAGGTGTCGCAAATCATCCGCCATCAACGCGATGTCAGCAGTTTCGAGTGCGACATCCGAACCGGCCGCACCCATCGCAATACCAACGGTGGCGTGGGCCATTGCCGGGGCGTCATTCACGCCATCACCCACCATCGCGACTTTTGCCTCGTCGCGCAGCCTGCCAACGGCAGCGACCTTGTCCTCTGGCATCAGGTCGCCCCATGCCTCACTAAGTCCAACGCGTCGCGCGATCGCGTCGGCGACTTTCTGGTGATCACCTGACAGCATAATCATGCGCTGAATGCCGAGCCTGCGGAGTCGGTCTATCGCGTCGCGGGCTGCTTCGCGGGGTGTGTCCATTAACCCGATCGCGCCGAGATCGCGACGGCCGAGGCGAACGGCCATGGTTGTACGCCCCCCGTCGCGCATCTGGGCAATGGCACTGGAAGTAGCGGCCTCTAGCGGCGCAATACCATCTACTCCGAACATCTCGGCCTTGCCGATCCATGCCGTCTCCCCGTCTAGCGTGGCCGTAACGCCACGGCCGGTTAGGCTGCGAACGTCTGTGGCAATCGGCACAGGCTGGCCTTTGATCAGTTCGGTTCCGTCGCTTGCAATGGCAACCGCTAGCGGGTGGTCGCTCAGACGTTCCACTGCGACGGCAACGGCAAGCAACTCTTCCCTGGAGGCGCTTGGGGAAGAAAAGACATCCGTAATGCGCGGGCGCCCCTCGGTTAACGTCCCGGTCTTATCAAAGGCGATGGCCCGGAGGGCGCCGAGGTGCTCAAGCGGTGCACCACCCTTCACCAGTACGCCGCCGCGCGCGGCGCGGGCCACGGCCGAAAGGACGGCGCTGGGAGTTGCGATCGCCAAGGCACAGGGGCTGGCGGCGACCAATACGGCCATTGCTCGATAGAAGCTCGCACTGAACGGTTCATCGACCAATACCCAGGCGAACAGCAGCAATGCGGCGAGCCCGAGAACCACTGGCACGAAGATACGCTCGAACCGATCTGCGAAGCGCTGCGTGGGGGACTTCTGTGCCTCGGCCTCGCTCACCATCTTCACAACTTTCGCCAGCGCCGTCTCGCTGGCCAGTCGTGTCACTTCGATCTCCAGCGCACCGGCTCCGTTGATCGTGCCAGCGAATACGCGGGAGACCGAATCTATAGTTCCTGGCTTAGCGCGAGCCGCTACGACGTCTTCGACGGGAACCTTGTCTACCGGGATACTCTCGCCGGTGACGGGTGCTTGATTAATGCTGGAGGTTCCTCGAATGACAAAACCATCCGCAGCCAGACGTTCATTCGGGCGCACGATAACGACGTCACCAACCAGAAGCTGCTCCACCGGAAGATCGATGGTTTGTCCGTCGCGACGCACGGTGGCGGTGCGTGGCGCGAGTTCGGCGAGCGCCTCGATCGCTCGTCTGGCACGACCCATCGCATAGTGCTCCAGCGCATGCCCCAGGCTGAACAGGAACAGCAACAACGCGCCTTCGGCCCAAGCGCCGATCGCGCCGGCACCGGCCGCGGCGACGAGCATGAGCGTATCGATCTCGAACTTGCGCAGGCGCAGATTATCGATTGCCTCACGCAGCGTGTAGAAGCCGCCGAAGAAGTAAGCGAGAACGTACAAGGAGACTGGCAACCAATCCGGGGCCTCCGTCAGTAGGTCGATCAAGTATCCGCCAGCCAGCAAACCTCCACAGACCAACGAATAGACCAGCTCGGACTTGGCCCCGAACAGCCCGCCGTGCTCATGTTCGTTTTGTTCCGCGTTGTGGTTCGGCGCCGCTTGCGTAGGGGCTTTCACGTTTCTAGTCGTATCTTCGGCGGCAGTCACTATCGAAGTTACGCCCATCCCACTGAGGATCTTGCGAAGTGCCGATTCTTCCACCACGCCGCGATCAAACTCGATGCGAACAACGCCAGCGGCGCTGACTTCGGCTTCCAGCACTCCGGGCTCCGCCTGCAACCGCTCGGTGATGGTACGAGCGCGCCGAGCGTGGCCAATGCCATCGGCAGACAACAGCAAGTGTCCGAACCGTTGCGCAATCCGCGCCCCCGCTGCTACGACCAGCCCCCTAATGCGTACCAACGGAAAGACCTGGGGATCGTAGTGAATACACAGCTGAGGCAGTTCACCGACTTCGTTACGCCGGACATGTACATCTTGGATACCTTCTCGACCTCGCAGCTCTGCGATCAGTCGCCCGACGCAAGCGTCATCTCCATCGAACAACTCCGGCAGTAGCAACGGGATATCCATCAGCAACTTGCCGGTCATATAAAATGCCCTCGGCAAGCGATGAGCTGCGATGGGAGCAAAGCTGTCCTACGATCCTTCATCGCCCAGCGGGACTCTTGCGTGAGCCTGCTACATGCGATTCCCCAGACACACGGCGGGCACCGTCGGCAGGCAAGCCAGTCAGGATGCCGCACTCACCTCCGGGACGAGATTCTCCACATTTCAATCTCAGCGCGCGTAGTGTCTGTTCCAGTGCCGTCAAATCCGCGATGCGACTAGTTACGTGCTCTATGTGTTCGTCCAAAAGACCATGCACGTCAGTACAGCCCCGATCCGGGTCATCCTTGGTGGCGAGCAGCAGACGCACTTCGTCCAACGTCATATCGAGCGATCGGCAATTGCGGATGAACTGCAGCCGTTCTTCATGCGTTGCGTCGTACATGCGATAGTTCCCTGAACTGCGCCTGGGCATAGGCAACAGTCCGACGCGCTCGTAGAAGCGGATGGTTTCCACGGAAGTGCGCGTGACTCGTGCCAAATCGCCGATTCTCATGCTGGACTCCTGTAGATCAAGTCTCGCGGTCCCGAGCCGTTCATAGACTCCGTTGCCTCAAGGTGCCTCGATGGGAAGCGCCATTTCGACGGCACTGACATAGACGTACCCAGAAACACCAGGGCCGACGTGACCGACCGCCCGGATGATCGACGTCACCTTGTCGACTTGCTCATCCTTTACAACCAAAGAAAGGCGTGTCTCGGAGATGATCAATCCCCCCGACTCCACCGAGTAGTCCAGCTCCCTCTCGGAGACCGGCTTGAGAACGCCGCGAACATCCTGCAGGGTGATGTTGCGAAATCCCGCGTCGGCCAGCGCTTGAACCACGTCTGGCGTGCGAACGTGGTGGATGAATGCCTTGATCAATTTCATGTGCTGGACTCCTGTAGCGTAGCCGTACTGTTGAGCGCTTCACGGCTGGGCCGCCACGCCATGCGATAAAGGCCCGGCAGCACGAGCAGCGTCAGCAATGTCGCTGAGATGATTCCACCGATGACCACCGTTGCGAGCGGACGCTGTACTTCGGCGCCGGTGCTTGTGTTCAGTGCCATCGGCAAGAAACCCAACGCGGCGACCAGAGCCACCATCAGGATGGGTCGCAGCCGGAGCATGGCGCCCTCGCGGATTGCCGAATCGATGTCCACGCCTCGATCAAGCTGTTCTCGGATAGCTGACACCAGGATGACGCCGGTGAGTACGGCTACACCGGAGAGGGTGATGAAGCCAACGCCTGCGGTGATTGATAGGGGGATGTCCCTCAACCACAACGCAATCACGCCGCCGGTGAGGGCGAGTGGAACGCCGCTGAACACCAGCGCGGCATCCTTGGCCGAGCCGAACGTGAGCAGCAGCAGCGCGAAGATCATCCCGAGCGTTACTGGCACAAGCAGGCCCAGTCGCTCGGAGGCAGACTGCAACTGCTCGAATGTACCGCCGTAAGCAAGCCAGTAACCGGGTGGTAGTTCGATATTGGCGTCGATGACCTCGCGTGCTTCGGCCACGAAGCTGCCAAGATCGCGGTCGCGCACGTTGGCTGACACCACGAGCCGCCTCTTACCATTCTCTCGGCTGATCTGGTTCGGACCGGGCGCAATGCTGAGGGTGGCGATCTCCCCCATTGGCACGTACCCGCCAGCAGGCAGTGCGATGGGCAAACGCCCCAAAGCATCAAGATTGCTGCGCTGGATTTCCGGGAGGCGCACAACCAGCGAGAAGCGTTTGTCGCCCTCGAATAGCAAACCAGCCTCGGCGCCTCCCGTGGCCGCCGCGAGCACATCTTGGACATCGCGCATATTCAGACCATAGCGGTACAGCGCGGCGCGATTGGCCTCGATAGATAGCACCGGCAGCCCAGCAGCCTGTTCGACCTTGACGCCTTCCGCACCCTGGATGCCGTTCAGCAGCTTGGCAATGGCGTTGCCGGTCTTAAGCAGTTCGTCTAAGTCATCGCCGTAAACCTTGATCCCAAGGTCGGAGCGCACGCCAGAGATCAGCTCGTTGAATCGCAGCTGGATGGGCTGACTGATCTCGTAGGCGTTGCCGGGAAGCCCTTCCAATGCCTGCTCGATCTGCGCCACGACCTCCGCTTTTGGCTTCTTCGGGTCCGGCCAGTCCTTGTGATCCTTGAGCATGACGTAGCCATCCGAGATGTTAGGAGGCATCGGGTCCGTAGCAACCTCGGCTGTGCCAACCCGTGAGAAGAAGGTGCGCACCTCCGGAACCTTCATGACCGCCTTCTCAATCTGGAACTGCATTTCCAGAGATTGCGACAGGCTCGTACCTGGGATGCGCAGCGCCTGTACCGCCAGATCTCCTTCGTCGAGACTCGGAATGAACTCCGATCCCATCCGCGACGCTAGCCATCCACAGGCCAGTACCAGCAGCACCGCGCCTGCGACAAAGGCGACTCGCAGGTGAATCGCCGTAGCCAGCACTGGCGCATAGATGCGCTTGACCGCAGCGATGGCGCGATTTTCCTTCTCCTGAATCCTACCGCGCAGAAGCAGAGCCACTGCGGCCGGCACGAAGGTTAGGGAGAGCACGAGCGCGGCGAGCAGCGCCATGATCACTGTCATCGCCATCGGCCGAAACATCTTCCCTTCGACGCCGGTCAATGCGAGGATCGGAAGGTTAACCAGAATGACCACGAGCACACTGACAAGACTGGGGGTGAACACCTCCCTCGTAGCACGATAGACCGTCTCCAAACGCTCGCTCGTCGTCAGTAGTCTTCCCAGATGATGCTGGCGAGCAGCAAGTAGAACGATGCAGTTTTCGACGATGATCACTGCTCCATCGACGATGAGACCGAAGTCCAGCGCTCCAAGACTCATCAGGTTAGCGCTTACTTTGGTCTGTACCATCGAGGTCATGAGCATCAGCATCGAGATGGGAATGACAGCCGCGGTGAGTAGGGCTGCCCATCCGTTGCCGAGCATGAGAAGCAGCACGACTATGACAAGGATGGCGCCCTCGAACAGATTCTTCTGTACCGTCTGGATGGTCCTTTCAACAAGCACAGTACGGTCATAGACCGGATCGGCCGAAACACCTTGCGGTAGTGTCTTGTTGACCGCAGCCAGCTTGTCTGCGATGGCTTTTGAAACTGTCCGGCTATTCTCGCCAACCAACATAACGGCAGTGCCGAGCACCGCTTCCTCTCCATCCCGCGTTGCCGCACCAGTGCGCAACTGCTTTCCATATGAGACTTCGGCGATATCTCGCACCGTGATGGGCAGGCCGTCACGATGAGCGACGATGACTCCCTCGATGGCGGTCAAGTCGCTGAGCTGGCCGGGCGCACGAATCAGGTACTGCTCGCCATTGCGTTCGATGTAGCCAGCCCCGACGTTGCCGTTGTTGACCTCCAGCGCTTTCACAATGCTGTCAAAGGTCAGTCCGTATGCGAGCAGCTTCGCCGGGTCGGGCGTGACGTGGAACTGTTTTTCGAAACCACCGATGGTGTTGACCTCCGTGACACCAGGTACGTGGCGTAACTGCGGACGGATGACCCAATCCTGCAGGGTTCTTAGTGCTGTGGCATCGTAGGGTCTGCCATCGGCTTGGCGTGCATCCGCGGCGGCGTGAACTGTGTACTGGAATATCTCGCCTAGCCCCGTGGCAATCGGACCCATCTCGGCATCGATTCCCTCTGGTAGCTGTCCCCTCACCTGCTGCAGGCGCTCGTTCACGAGGTTGCGAGCAAAGTACAGATCAGTGCCGTCCTGAAAAATGACGGTTACCTGCGACAGGCCGTAGCGAGAAAGAGATCGGGTGTACTCGATGTGTGGTAGACCAGAAATTGCAGTCTCGACGGGATAGGTGATGCGCTGCTCCACCTCCAGCGGCGAGTAGCCTGGCGCCGCCGTGTTGATCTGTACCTGGACGTTGGTAATGTCAGGCACAGCATCAATCGGAAGACGTTGGTAGTTCCAAACGCCGATGCCTGCAACGAACAGCACAAGGGCCATGACGATCCAGCGCCGCGCGATGGACATTTTCAGAATGGCGTCAATCATGGCGTGCTCCTAGTGGCCGTGCTCGGCCGAGCCAGCACCCATCTGGGCTTTCAGGATGAAGCTGTTGACCGTTGCGTAGCGTTGACCGGCCTGCAGCCCACGGAGGATTTCCGTCACTTCCCCGTCGCTACGACCGAGCTGCACCGGATAGGGCACGAACTCACCTGGTTCCTCCTCGACAAATATGCTGCTCTGACCCTCCATGATTTGGATGGCCTCGTTGCGTATGGTGAGTGGCGCAGGGCTCTCCGAGAGCACGACATCCGCACTCACGTACAGCCCCGGCGCCCAACGCCGCTCTGGATTGGCAAGTTGGACACGCGCGGTCAGGGTTTGGCTCGCGCTGCTGCCGAATGGAGCGACGTAGACTACGCGGCCATCAGCCGAAAGACCGGAATCTGCGCTGCGCACTCGGACCGGCTGGCCCACCTGCACGCGTGCTCGGTCGCGCGGGAAAAGCGAAAGCTCAACCCACACTGTGGACAGATCAGCCACCGTGAACAACTTCCTGTCACCAGTCTGCTCGCCAGCATTTGCGCTGCGCTCAGTGATGACGCCCGCGAGTGGCGCTGTCACGGCGTAGGTACGCAAACTCTCATTGCTCTCGACCGTGGCCAGAGTCTCGCCTTGGCGCACGGCATCACCGATCTTCTTGTCTACACTGCTAATCACACCCGCAAAGCGCGCAGACACATCCCGAACACGCTCGGCGTTAGGGGCAATCGACCCGTAGACGCTCAGTGTCTCGCGGATACTGGCAGGGCCTACGGTGGCCAGGCCGATACCGGCCGCCTCAATCTGCGCAGGCGTCAGGTGTACACGCCCTTCTTCGGACTCTTCGCCTTCGCCCTCCGCATGTCCGCCCTCGGCATTGCCATGATCATTCGTGGCTGCAACTGGTGCTGCGGGCTCGGAAGACCCACAGCCGCTGACTGCAAGCACTACGGCAAGCAGCAGGCTGCTCGCAACGGGGATTCTGGTATTCATGATTTCTTGCTCTGAATTAGGTTTTGATGAGGCTCTGGTCACGGTGCCAGTGGCGCATTTGTCAGCCGCTCGATTTCGGCGGCCAACAGCTGCGCCAGCGTGCTAGCGTCGATGCGTTCGCTCTGGACGGCGAGGTACTCGCGTTGTGCATCCACCAGTTCCAGATAGCTATACCGGCCGCGTTCGAAGGCGTACTCGGTTTCGCGCAGCGCCTCTTCCATCGTCGGGATAGTGGTGGTCTCCAATGACTGAGCCACGGCGACGGCATCCTGAAGCTGGCGGTGCAAAGCGAACAGCTGCGCCTTGGCTTTGACCAGTGCCGCTTCCCGCTCCGCTCCTACGGCGTCACGCCGGGCCGCGGCTTCCGCAACGAAACTTTCAGCGCGCCGTCCGGCGAATAGTGGGATCGAGAACGAGGCCACGAGGCCGTAGTCGCGGCCGGTTTGCAGCCGCTTGATCCCGCCGCCCACCGTCAGATCCGCGCGGCGCTGGCTTGCGGCAAGGCGTAGTTCGGCATCACGCAAACGCTCCTCGCTGGCGAAGCGCAGAAAGTCCGGGCTCTTTGCCAGGCTCGATATCAGGCGCGCGTAGTCGCCCGAACTGGGCAGGTTATAGAGCTGTGCCTGCACGCTGCCGAGTGGCTGCTCGTTCACTGAAGCCTCGTCCGAGCCCCACATTGCAGCTAGGGAGCGACGGGCGGTATCCAGCTGACTGCGCGCACTCTGCAGCTCAAGGCGGGCGCGCTGTTCAGCGACCGCCGCCCGATCCAGCTCGACGTGGGGAGCGCGGGCAGCTTGCACGCGCGCATCCGAGGCCCGCGCCGTATTGGTCGCCAGTTCGGTTGCGCGCTGCGCGAGGGCTACCTTCTCCTGCGCTTCCGCGACAGCGATAAACCGCCGCGTCACCTCCGCCACCACATCCAGCTGCGCAGCTTGGCGAGCGGTGGTCAGGTTGTCGCGGCCGGCTTCGACGGTAGCTATCCGAGCCTGACGCTTACCACCCAATTCGATGACCTGAGAAATGGCCAAGGTCGCCTCGGACCCGCCGAATCCCTTCATCTCGCCAGTTCCGGCAAAATTCTCCAGCGAGACTCCCGCTTCCGTCGGGGGGCGCAAGGCCGCCTGCAGACGCTGGGCGTCATTGACCCGGAAATCGAACTCAAACATGGCCAAGTCCGGGTTGCGCTCGAGCGCCGCCTCGATCGCTTGGCGTAACGTCAGCTCGGCTTCCACCGCGCCGGCAAGAGCCGGTACGCACAACCCGACAGAAACAAGCAAGGCGCCGCGGCACCAATGCCGTGCGCACGCTTTCCACGTGCGCACATAGACAAAGAACGCATACATTCCGAAGGCTCCTGATCGGTGCCGCTCAACAGCACGCTTCTTGGGGACGCCCAGCAACCCATTAGGGTCGCGGGGCGCGGACGGGCGTCAGGCGCGCGCCGTCAGGGGAGGGCCGCGCGAAGGCGGCAGCAGTTCATGAATCTGCTGGAATTGAAAAGAGGTCTGAAATTCCGGGACACCAGCGGCGACCAGCTGGACTGGCGAATATCCCGTGGGCCAGCTCGCAGGAAGCACCGGCGGCAGATCCGGTGAGGATGACTTGTCGCGAACTGCGGGACTACCCGCGAACTGCAAGTCCTTATCGACATGCTGCTCTGCGACATTCTCGTTTCCGTGATTCCCCGGTGTGTCCACCAAGTGCACCTGAACCGGGGGTGCTTGGCCGTCGAAGCACAGATGTAGGTGCGTGCCTGACACCTGTAGCGTGAGCAACAGGCTGAAAGCCAGCAACAGGAAGGACCGACCGTATGCGAGCACGGAACGCATCTGGCTATTGTACTCCCGAGAACTCCAGCCGGCGCACCGGAACACCAGAACGCGAAACAGTGCCGCCGTTTCTTCGCCAGCAGCACGGCGAACGCCTAAACGCTTGTTTAGTGGGCCTTTGCGTTGACCAGGTAATCTCCATATGCTGGATATTGAGCACCCTGTAGTCACTACAGGGTCAACGGCCTTATGCCAGGCTCGCGCGGGATGGTGCCGTCAGAGACGTCCGTTCACTTCCACCATTGCGCCGGTCGGGTACTGCTCTAGTTTTCTGACTGCGGCGGCGGCACGAAGTAGCATCTGCCGCTGGCGTTGCAGCAGGGATTCGGCGAGGCATTCAACGCGCATCGAGCCATGCAGCAGACGCGGTGCTCCTTACCGTGCTCCGGCCAGTACGATCCGCTGACCACGTAACGGTCAGTGTTTCAACCAAGGCTTGGATGACGCGACCGAGCGATTTCCCACGACACCCCACCGCCGCGCACCGTCGCGGCAAGCTGCTGACCCAGCCGCTGCTCGATCACCGGCTTCCACGGCACTAGGCTGAACGCCTTGCCGTCGTCGAGCATGGCGTAGCGCCCACTGACGAGCTGGACGCTGCGCCGGTAGATGCCGGCCACGCGCTGCCCATCGGCCACCGGCCGATGCTCCAGTTCGGTTTCGGCGGCAATGTTCTTCGCGGCCTGAACCAGCTCGCGCCCGCGCAGCGTCGCCAGCAGATTGCGCGCAAGCACGACGCGCGGCCCGCGATGCTCGGCCAGTCCCTGTTCGGCCAGGAAGTCGGCGCGCTGCCGTAGCGCGTCCTTGACCTCGGCCCCAAAGCCCAGCTCGCCCAGCCCCTTGCCGCCGCCGATCAACTGCTGGTCGAGCCAGGTGGCACCAATGACGCGGGTTTGTCGCTCGATGGACAGGTGAGATTTCAGCTCCACCGCGACACCGCCGCCAAGGCGCTGCGCGTCGTATTGGCGGCCGCGCTCTGCCAAGTCGGCGGGCACGCGCCAAACGCCTTCGGCCTCGCGCTCCACGATGCCGGCGCGGCGTAGGGCTTCGAGCCGGCGCACGTGGGCGGCCACCACTTCTCGCGGGTCACGGTCGGGCGTGGCCTGGCCCTGCGCAACGGCAAGGTGATGGTCGGTGCGATAGATGCCATTGGCTGCCAGCGCGCCGATGTTGCGGTCAGCCGCGCGCACGTATGCCGCGCCCTTTGCCTCCACCACGGCGCCGGTCGGGAACTGCTCCAGTTCAGACCGCGGCGGCAGCGCGACGTAGTGCGCTTTGCCGTCCGTGCCATCGACGATCAGATAGCCCTTGTCGTACAACTCGTCGGCCAGCCCTTTGCCGGCCACTCTGCCAACGAGGGTGCGGCCGTCGCTGCCCGGCTCGAACACGGCCAGTTCACGGAGCTTGCCGCTCATGGCCCGCTGCATCGTGCGAATGATGTCGCCGCGCTCGCCCATCGCTCGTAGCGTCGGCTCGGCCTCGGCATGAACGGCCCACGCGCCGGGCTGCTGCTCGGTCGCCAAGCCCATGCGCTGCAAGCGTTGCAGGCGGCCGATCAGCACTTGCCGCTGGCGTTGTAGCCGGGGCTCGGCGAAGCGTTCGGTACGCACCAGGCCATCGTCGCCGGCCTCGCGCTGCAAGGTGCGATCCAGTGCCGTCCACCGTTCTTGTTCCACCTCGCGCCGCATGGCCTGCTGGATCTCCAGCTCGGTGCGCGGCCCCAGCCATTCGGTCGCCAGCTCGGATGCTCGGCGGCGCATCCCCTCGGCGATGTAGTCGCGGGAAATGATGAGGTCTTTTCCGGTGTCGTCCTTGCCGCGCAAGACGACGTGCGTGTGCGGGTTGTCGGTGTTCCAGTGATCGACAGCCACCCATTCGAGCCGCGTACCCAGGTCAGACTCCATGCGCGCCATCAGGTGCCGCGTGTAGGTGCGCAGGTCGTCGAGCTGTTCGGCATCTTCCGGCGAGACGATGAACCGGAACTGGTGGCGGTCGTCCGCACCGCATTCCTTGAATGCTTCGAGGTCGGCGTCGTCGGTCGTCGCTCCGTAGGCTTGACCTGGCCCGCCCTGACGATCGACACCTTCGCGCTCGATGTAGCGCAGGTGCGAGGCGGTCGAACGCGGCCCGGCCTGCGCCAGATTGACCAGCCGCATCTTGATCGTGACGCGACGCGCGTTCGCTCCCAGCCCGCGGCCTGCAAAGCGCGCTGCGACGTGGCCGCGCCCGAGCCGGGAACCAGGCCGCCGGCCGACCTTCTCGGCTATCTTGCCGAGCTTGGCGCCAGCCTTGTTCGTCTGGCGCAGCACCTTGTTGACGAAGGCATCGCCGCGCTGTTTCGGCGCGCCGGGGCGGACGCGGAAACGGTCGTCGTCGCGGGCGCTCATGCGGCAGCTCTATCCAAGACCATCGCAGTCCGGCGTGCGAAGCACGCGACTTCGCCAATGCCGATGCGGCATTGCGCACCGTCGCGGCACGCAGCCACCCCCTGGCGCGTGCCGTGCCACCCCCATGTGCAGACGGTGATTTCAAGCGGCCATGTGCCGCGACCTTTTATCTTGCCTTCCGCCTCGGCCCTGCGCTGACGCTCCGGGCGTCGGCGGCCCGGCGGCGCTGCGCTGCTTGCAGCCAGCGCGCCGGCGAACGCGGCCAAGGCCACAGGCCGGGCGCGTTCGAGGCAAGACGCCTGCACGTCGGGAAGCCGCGCCGGATGCTGCGCGGAGTGCGGCGCGGATGCGCTCGCACGACACGCGCGGCGACAAAGGGACGGCCAGCGCGACGACACGCCGAATGGCACGATGAAGCGCAGCGAATCGGCAGCCGTCATCGGCGCTTCTCCAGCCAGACCGGATGCGCAACGCCGATCACGTCGGATGCGGCAATCGGCCCGAAGTAGCGGCTGTCGAACGACGCGGGATTGGTCGTGCTCAACAGGAACAGTTCGCCAGGTTGAAGGCGGCGACAGTTCGGCCAGGCTTGCAGCGGTCGGCGCATGCGGTCGGTGCGAAGGGCAGCGGCCGTAGGCACGCTGTCGATGCGAACAATCCCATTCGTGACGCACACCTCTTGCGGCCATACCGCACCCACACGCTTGAGCAGCGGGACGTGCACCGGCAGGTAGCCGCGCTGCGCAGCGAGCGCGGCAGCATCACGCGGCAGGCGAGTCAGCACGATGCTGCCAACAGGCAGCGAGTCGGCCCGGTGTCGGAGTGGATCGACGCGATACCAGCCGACCGGCACGCTGTCGGAAGGGTTGTAGATGACGCGGGCATCGGGCTGCACGAAGGACGCCCAGGCCAGCGCAGCGAGGCCGCAGGCGGATAAGCCCGCCAGCACGAGGCGAACGCGCAGGCGCGAGCGAGGATGCTGTGCGGGGCCGGTAGCGGATGTAGTCGTCATGGCAGCACCTTCCCGGCCAGCAAGGCGGCGTGCCGCTCGGCGGTGTACGCCGGCAGCGGTAGACGCGCAGCGAGCCGGTTGCCCAGCGTGCGCCAGTACGCGGGCGACACGGCGGCCGGTGCAATGCCCTGCGCCTCGACGGCGTCGATCTGCGGCAGCACCGCGCGCACGGCCCGCCCGCCCTCAGCGTGCAGCAGCAAGCGCGCACCGGGCAGCACGCCGGAGATGCGCTGGGCTGCGTCCAGTGGTGTGCAAGCCTGCATTACCATGAGCTGCCAGCGGATCGTGCCGTAGTCGTTGGCCTGCCAGCGGATGCGGCAGAACATCGCGCCTGGCAGGAACACCGCGACGCGCCGCCAGCGGTCGAGCCGGACGGTACGCGCTGGCTCGCCGAAGCGCAGGTAGATGTCGATGCGCTGCTCAACGTAGGCGAGCGATACGCGGGTCGGCAGCGCGCCGCCGGTCTGACCGGCGAGCGCAGCGAACGACGGCGGTGGTGCGGCCGTGGTCGCCGAAGGTTGCGCGTTCATTGGGTCTTCTCCGGGAACTCGCGTTCCAGCAGTGCGCGCAGCAGCTCGGCGACGGTCACGCCTTGCGTGAACGCCGACACCTTGATGCGGGCGCGCATCGCGGGTGTGATGTCGAGGGTCAGGCGCGCGGTGTAGAGGTCGGCTTTCTGGAGGCTGTCGGCCTCGCCCTGGCGAACCCACGCCTCGGCGTGCGGGTTCGCCGGCGGGCGCGCACCGATGGCGATGCGTTTGGCGCGCGCCGTCGTCATGTCGGCCACCGCAGCAGTTCATCGACCAGCGCGGTGATCTCGCGTGCCGCGGCGCTGTGGGGCGCCGTCTCGCTGGCAAGCCGGCCGGCGGCCACGCTGTCGGCGAACACGATGCGCTGATGCACTTCAGACCGCAGCGCCGGCAGCGGCTGATCGGCAAGCGCCTGGCGCGCTTCGCGGCCGATGACGGTGGCACTGACGCGCCGATTGACGACGAAGGCCGCGCGCAGCGCAGGCCGGAATATCTGCGCCTCGCGCACCAGCGCCACCATCTCGGCGGATGCCCACAAGT
>JADYZO010000113.1 GCA_020853135.1 Gammaproteobacteria bacterium | reverse complement strand
GGAAAGTCCTGACCGGCGAGGGCAGGCGTAGAATCCGGGAATCTGTCGGTCCTGGAACCAGGGAGCTGCCATGGAACTCGGAATGATCGGGCTCGGCCGCATGGGCGCCAACATGACGCGGCGCCTGCTGCGTGCCGGACACCGCTGCGTGGTGTGGAACAACGTCGCGGGACCCGCGGCGGAACTGGCCCGCGAGGGTGCGGTTGCCGCCAGCTCCCTGGCGGACCTGGTCGGGCGGCTCGCGCCGCCGCGCGCCGTGTGGCTGATGGTGCCGGTGGCTGCGGTGGAGGGGCTGGTCGACGAGCTGGCACCGCTCCTGCAGCGCGGGGATTGCATCATCGACGGCGGCAACTCGCCCTTCGAGCAGGCGATCCGCAAGGCAGACGAACTGGCCCGCCGCGGCATCGACTTCATCGACGTCGGCACCAGCGGCGGCGTCTGGGGGCTGGAGCGGGGCTACTGCCTGATGATCGGGGGACCCGAGGCCGTCGCCCGCCGTCTGGAACCGGTGTTCCGTGCGCTGGCGCCGGGCCGCGGCACGGTGGCGCCGGTGGCCGCGCCCGCGGCGGGGGCCACTGCGGGCGAGGGTTACCTCTACTGCGGGCCGGCCGGTGCAGGCCACTTCGTGAAGATGGTCCACAACGGCATCGAGTACGGGATCATGGCGGCCTACGCCGAGGGCTTCAACCTGTTGCGGCACGCGGCGGCAGGCCAGGCGGCCGGTACGCCGCCCGACAACGCGGAGCGCTACCGCTACGACCTCGACCTGCCGGCCATTGCCGAGCTGTGGCGTCGGGGCAGCGTGATCTCCTCCTGGCTGCTCGACCTGACCGCCACCGCGCTCGCGGCCGATCCGCCGCTCGCCGGCTTCCGGGGCCATGTGCCCGATTCCGGCGAGGGCCGCTGGACGCTCAAGGCCGCCATCGACACCGCCACGCCGGTGCCGGTGCTCTCGGCGGCGCTGTACTCGCGCTTCGAGTCGCGGGGCGAGGCGGAATTCGCCGGCAAGCTGCTGTCCGCCATGCGGTTCCAGTTCGGTGGCCACCAGGAGTCGCCGAAGTGAACGGGGAGCGCAGCGACGCGCTGGTCCTGCTCGGGGCCACCGGCGATCTCGCCCATCGCAAGATCTACCCGGCCCTCAAGGGCCTGGTCCGGCGCGGCGTGCTCGATGTGCCGGTCGTCGGTGTCTCACGCTCGGGCTGGAACCTCGAGCAGTTCCGTGCCCGGGTGCAGGACAGCCTCGTGCAACGCACCGGCGAGGCGGCTTCGCCGGAGGCGCAGAAGCTGCTGTCGCTGTTGCGCTATGTCGACGGCGACTACAACGATGCGGCGACCTTCACCCGCCTGCGGCAGAGCCTGGGCCCCGCGGTGCGCCCGCTGTTCTACCTCGCCATCCCGCCGAGCCTGTTTGGCTCGGTGGCGAAGTTCCTCGGCGCGAGCGGGTGCGTGGCGGGTGCGCGCGTCGTGGTGGAGAAGCCCTTCGGGCGTGACCTGGCCGGTGCCCGCGACCTCAACCGCACCCTGCACGAGGTTCTGCCGGAAAGCTCGATCTTCCGCATCGACCATTTCCTCGGCAAGGAGCCGGTTCAGAACCTGTTGTACTTCCGCTTCGCCAATTCCTTCCTCGAGCCGATCTGGAACCGCAATTTCATCGAGAGCGTGCAGATCACCATGGCCGAAGCCATCGGCCTGGAGGGCCGCGGCAGCTTCTACGAAGAGGTGGGGGCCATCCGTGATGTCGTCCAGAACCACCTGCTGGAGGTGGTGGCGAGCCTCGCCATGGACCCGCCCGTGGGCTACTGGGGTGAAGCGCAGCGCGACGAGCGCATCAAGGTGCTGCGGGCGATCAGCCCGTTCACCGGAGCCAGCCTCGTGCGCGGCCAGTTCCGCGGCTATCGTGACGAGAAGGGCGTGGCGCCGGAATCCGAGGTGGAAACCTACGCGGCCATGCAGCTGCACCTCAATTCCTGGCGCTGGCAGGGGGTGCCGTTTTTCATCCGCACCGGCAAGCGACTGCCGGTGACGGCCACCGAGGTGATGGTGATCCTCAAGGCGCCACCCCAGCAGCTGTTCGACGAGCCGGTGCCACCCCGGTCGAACTACTTCCGCTTCCGGCTGGGCCCCGACAAGGTGGCCATTGCCGTCGGCGCGCGCGCCAAGACGCCAGGCGAGCGCATGGCGGGCGAGGAGGTGGAACTCTACGTCTGCAACGCCTCGCCGGAGGCGCGCGAAGCCTACGAGCGGCTGATCGGCGATGCCATGGCGGGCGATGCCACACTGTTTGCCCGCCAGGACGGCGTCGAGGCGGCCTGGGCCATCGTCGATCCCGTCATCAACCAGGGCGGGCCGGTGTACCGCTATGAACCCGGCAGCTGGGGGCCCCGCGAAGCCGACCGGATGGTGGCCGCTTACGGCGGCTGGTATGACCCGCCTGCGGACGGTGGCGCGGGGAACGGAGCGGCCTGAGGAATTCCTGCAAGCCGCTGCGGGCAGGATGCGCCAGGCCGTCCGCGGGGTTCCTCAGATCAGGCCCAGGGCGAGCATCGCCTTGGCAACCTTGATGAAGCCGGCGATGTTCGCACCGACCACGTAGTTGCCCCTGGCGCCGAACTCCTCGGCGGTCTCGTAGGTGGTGGTGTGGATGCCGGTCATGATCTCGTCGAGCTTGCGCTCGGTGAACTCGAAGGACCAGGCATCCCGGCTCGCATTCTGCTGCATTTCCAGTGCCGAGGTGGCCACGCCACCGGCATTGGCCGCCTTGCCGGGGCCGTAGGCGATGCCTGCATCGAGGAATACCCGCACGCCTTCGGGCGTCGTCGGCATGTTGGCGCCTTCGCCGACGGCGATGCAGCCGTTGCGCACCAGCGTGGCGGCATCGTGGCCATTGATCTCGTTCTGTGTCGCCGAGGGCATCGCCACCTGGCAGGGGGTGTCCCAGATGTTGCCGCCGGCGATGTAGCGGGCATGCTTGCGGTAGCCGGCGTAGTCGGCGATGCGCCGGCGCTCGACTTCCTTCAGCTGCTTCACGAGGTCGAGGTCGATGCCCTTCTCGTCGATGATGAAGCCATTGGAGTCCGAGCAGGCGATGACCTTGGCGCCCAGCTCCGCCAGCTTCTCGATGGTGTAGATGGCGACGTTGCCCGAGCCGGAGACCAGGCAGGTCTTGCCGGCCAGCGAATCACCGCGGACCTTGAGCATCTCGCGGACGAAGTACACGGCGCCGTACCCGGTGGCCTCCTTGCGCACCAGTGCACCGCCCCAGCCGATGCCCTTGCCGGTCAGCACGCCGGACTCGTAGCGGCTGGTGAGGCGCTTGTACTGGCCGAACAGGTAGCCGATCTCGCGGCCGCCCACGCCGATGTCGCCCGCCGGCACGTCGGTGTATTCGCCGAGGTGGCGGTACAGCTCGGTCATGAAGCTCTGGCAGAACCGCATGATCTCGTGTTCGGACTTGCCCTTGGGGTCGAAGTCGGACCCGCCCTTGGCGCCGCCGATCGGCATGCCGGTCAGGGCGTTCTTGAAGATCTGCTCGAAGCCCAGGAACTTGATGATGCCCAGGCTGACCGAGGGGTGGAAGCGCAGCCCGCCCTTGTAGGGGCCGAGGACGCTGTTGAACTGGACCCGGAAGCCGCGGTTGATCTGGATTTCGCAGCGGTCATCCTGCCAGGGCACACGGAAGATGACCTGCCGCTCCGGCTCGCAGACCCGCTGGATGATCTTCTGGTGGGCGAATTCCGGGTACTTGACCAGCACTGGTCCGAGCGACTCGAGGACTTCCTTCACCGCCTGGTGAAATTCCTCTTCGCCCGGATTGCGGGCCTGGACCTGCTGGTATGCTGCCTCGATGCCTTCGGGCAGTGCTGCTCGGGTGGTCATTATTCGCGCCTCCAAGACGGGCGGCCGGCGCCGGGGGAGAAGGCGCCAGCCCGCACGGGGCGGCGATTGTAATCGAAGCAATGGGTGGTGGCAGGGTTATTTGCAGCTGTCCGCATGCGCAGTGGCCGGCATAATCCGCAGTGACGGGAACGGGTCGCTCATCCAGTGAAACCGGCGACAACATTTCGGGGCGTTGTTTATTCCACCGGCCAGGGACGCCTGTGCCCGGCCTGTGGCCGGCCGCTGGCCCGCTGCGATTGCCGTTCCGGCACGGCGCGGCCGGCCGGGGACGGGGTGGTGCGGGTCTCGCGCCAGACCCAGGGCCGCAAGGGCCGGGGTGTCACGGTCATCAGCGGCGTGCCGCTGGCCGGCGGTGAACTCGCCGCCCTGGCCGCCGGACTGAAGAAGCGCTGCGGCTCGGGCGGCACCGTCCGCGATGGCGTCATCGAGATCCAGGGTGACCACCGGGACCTGCTGGTCAGCCTGTTGACACAACGCGGTTGGACGGTGAAGCGCGCGGGAGGGTAGCATCCGCCCATGACCCACTTCTTCCTGCGCGCCGCGATCGCCTCCCTCGGCCTGTGGCTGGCCAGCAGCCTGCTGCCGGGGCTGTACTTTGCCAGCGGCGGCTGGTTGATCCTCGCTGCCATCCTGCTGGGCATCGTCAACGCGGTGGTGCGCCCCCTGGTGCTGCTGCTGACGCTGCCCCTGACCCTCGTCACCCTCGGTCTGTTCCTGCTGGTGGTCAACGGCATCATGCTGTCGCTGGTGGCCTGGATGCTGCCCGGCTTCGACATCACCGGCTTCTGGGATGCGGTCTGGGGTGCCCTCATCGTCAGCATCGTCAGCGGCATCGGCTCGGCCATCTTCGGGCCGCGCGGCACGATCCAGGTGACGATCGACCGCCGGTAGTTGGGAGAATCATCCGTGGCAGCCTCCTCCATGCTCAGTCTGACCAGCCAGTACTGGAAGCTCCTGGCCGGCCTGGCCGGCCTGCTCGTCGGCAGCATCGTGCCGCTCTTCGCGGCCAGTGGCATGTCATGGACGGTGGGTACGGTGATTGCCTGCGTCGGCTACGCCTTCACGCTGCTGGCGGTCCGCTGTCCCAGTTGCGGCAGCCGCTGGTTCTGGCAGGCCTCGCTCGATGCCAGCCTCTACCGGCCGATTTTCAGGGGCACGGCCTGTCCCGCCTGTCAGCACGACTTCGCCACGCCGCGCTGATGCCGGGGGCAGCGGCGGGGGACGGGTGACGGCGGGGAGTACCCGCCCGGGCGCCCCTGCCGATTGAATCCCTCTGGCTGACACGTCCAACACCAAATGACCACCCTGTCCGAGACCAGCCCGCCCCGGCGCTTGCGCCCTGCCGCCGGGCCTGGTGCCGATCCGGCGGGGGGCCTCCTCGACCGCTGGGGCTGGGCGGCGCTGCTGCTCGTGCCTGCCATGCTGGCGTTGTTCCTGCGCCCGCTCATCCCGCCGGTCGAGACCCGCTACATCAACGTGGCCTGGGAGATGTGGTCCCAGGGCAAGTTCATCGTGCCGGTGCTCAATACCGAGGCCTACTCGGACAAGCCGCCGCTGTTCTTCTGGATGATCCACGCCGGCTGGGCCCTGTTCGGGGTGAACGAGTGGTGGCCACGGCTGATCCCGGTGCTGCTGGCCCTGCTCAACACCAGCCTGGTGGGCGTGCTGGCCACGCGGCTCTGGCCTGGCGTGCCGCGCCTGCGGGAATTCAGCGTCTGGATGATGGCCGGTACGCTGGCCTGGATGGCCTTCGGCGTGGCGATGATGTTCGACATGCTGTTGGCCACCTGCGTGTTGCTCGGGCTGATCGGCCTGGTGCAGGCGGCAGCCACCGGGGCCCGTCGCTGGCATGCGCTGTACGCCGTGGCGATTGCGCTGGGCATCCTTGCCAAGGGGCCGGTGGTGTTCCTCCACCTGCTGCCGCCCGCCCTGCTGGCGCCGCTCTGGCTGCCTGGCGATGCCGACCGCGGGCGCTGGTACCGGCGCACCGCGGTGGCGGTGCTCGGGGCGATCCTCCTGGCGGGGATCTGGGTGGTGCCGGCTGCGGTCTTCGGCGGTGACGCCTACCGGGAGAAGATCCTGTGGAAGCAGACTGCCGGGCGCGTCACCGACAGTTTTGCGCACAAGCGCGCGTGGTGGTTCTATATCCTGGTGTTTCCGGTCCTGGCATTGCCATGGTTCATCTGGCCGCGCGCCTGGTCCGGATCCCGCCAGCTGCTCCGTGAAGGCGACCGCGGGGTGCGCTTCCTGCTGTGCGGTTTCGTGCCGGTGTTCATCGGTTTCAGCGCCATCAGCGGCAAGCAGATCCACTACCTGCTGCCCTGGCTGCCGGGTTTCGTGTTGATGGCTGCCGCCGGGGTCGCCGCCACCACCCGCAGCGGCGGGCTGATCACGCTGGCGGTGCCGGCCCTCGTGTGGGTGGCGCTGCCGGCGGCGGCGACAGTCGCCATTGCGCTGCTGGCCGGCGGCCTGTCGGCCGTGGCGCTGGAGTGGGCGCTCGGCTGCGGCAGCCTTGCCCTGGTGGCGGGTGTGGTCGTGGCATTCCAGCGGGCACCGCCGCTGGCCGGCGTGCGCCGCCTCGCCACCGTCGGCAGTCTCGGCCTGACGCTCATGCTGGTCATCTTCGTCACGGGGCCGCTGGCCGACCGCTATGACGTCAAGCCGGCTGCGCTCATCATCGGGCGTTTTGCGCAGGCGGGCGCTCCGCTGGCCAGCACCTCGGCCTACAACGGCGAGTTCGGTTTCTTTGCGCGGCTCGCGGTTCCGGTGCAGGATATCGGCCCCGGCGGCGTGCCCGGCTGGTGCGCGGCCCATCCGGCTGGCCTGGTGATCGACCGGCGCGAGCCCGGGAGCCCGCCCTGGCCTGGTGCGGTGCCGCTGTACGAAGCGCCGTTCCGCGGCCGGGTCCTGCACCTCTGGGGCTGCCGCCCGGGCTGAGCCGGATGGCCAGCACCCGCGGCATGCCGGTGAGGGGAGCCTGAAGTGGATCCGGGTATTTCGGTTGTCATTCCCTTCTTCAACGAGAGCGGCAACGCGCTGTCGCTGGCCCGGGAGGTGTTCGATGCACTGGCCGGCCAGGACTTCGAGCTGGTGATGGTGGACGATGCCAGCACCGATTCCACGCTGGCGGAGATGCGCCAGGCACGTGCCGAGCTTGGCCCCACCGTGCGTGTCGTGCGGCATCGGCGCCGCTCGGGCCAGAGCACGGCGCTGCTCACCGGTGTGCGTGTGGCGCGGCATCCCTGGGTGGTGAGCCTCGATGGCGATGGCCAGAACGATCCGGCGGACATCGCGCGCCTGCTGGCGCAGCTGCGCGGGTCCGGGCCGGACCCGGCGCTGCGCCTCATCATTGGTGACCGCCGGGCCGTGCGCAATGACGACTGGCTGCGGCGCCTGTCCTCCCGGGTGGCCAACGGCGTGCGCAACGCGCTCCTCCACGACGGCGTCCCCGACACCGGCTGCGGGCTGAAGCTGTTCAGCCGCGATGCCTTCCTGGCACTGCCGTACTTCGACCATATGCACCGCTTCCTGCCCGCGCTGATCCGCCAGGGAGGTGGCCGCGTCCTCTCGGTGGGCGTGGGCCACCGCCCGCGGACCCGCGGCCAGTCGAAGTACGGGGTGGCCAATCGCCTGTTCGTCGGCATCATCGACCTGTTCGGCGTGGCCTGGCTCGGCCGGCGCAACCGCAGTACCGGGTGGGACGTCGAAGACACGGAGTCAGGCCCGCCATGAACACGATGAGCGGCCTGTTGTCCCACATCACCACCGACACCGTCTGGGTGGCCATCGGCCTGCTGGGCCAGGCGCTGTTCGCGGGGCGCTTCCTCGTGCAATGGCTGGCGAGCGAGCGCACCGGACGCAGCATCGTGCCACTCGGGTTCTGGTACCTGAGCATCGGCGGCTCGGCCATCCTGCTGGCCTATGCCCTGCACCGCCATGACGTGGTGTTCACGCTCGGCCAGCTCTTCGGCTTCGTCGTCTACGGCCGCAACCTCAGCCTCATCCGTCGCGAGCGCCGGCGCCTCGCCGCTGGCGGGGCCCCCGACGGCACGGCCTAGGCGCGCAACCCGCGCGCCTTATTGCGGCAGTCGCCGCGTCATCGGCCGGGCCGGTCCTGCCAGGCGGCCATGGCCGGGTCCGGCCGCCAACCAGGCGGCGGCTCGGCCCGTGGCGGCACGCCCCGATAGTTCTCCGGGCCGAGGTTGAGCGAGGAGACGTCCATCACCCAGGAGTACAGGGCCCGGCTGCCCGGCTCGCCGCGCGTGTACACCATCTTCCTGCCGTCCGGCGAGAAGGCACCCATGCCGTCCCAGCCGGCGTTCCAGGTGAGCCGCACCGGCTCGCCACCCGCCATGTCCGCGAGGAACAGCTCCCAGTTGTGTCCTTCGATGATGCGCACCACCAGGAAGTGACGGCCGTCCGGCGCCGGGAACGGCGCCCAGTTGGTGTCCTGTGTGAAGGTGCGCGGTTGCACGTCGCGACGATCCCCGGTGACCTTCATGGAGTAGATGTTCATGGGCGTCTGGCTGCGTGTGCCGCTGCGCCTGTCGCGTTCTTCCATGCGAAGCTTGTCGCTCTGCTTCCAGGCCCGGAAGATGACCGTCTCGCTGTCCGGCATGAAGTAGGCTTCGCCTTCCTGCCAGTCGCCCGTGGAGGTCAGCCGGGTCTGGTCCGAGCCGTCGGGCTTCATGCGCCAGATGTCGGAGTTGCCGTCGATCTGGCGGCTGAACACGATCCAGCGGCCATCCGGTGACACCGTCGCCTCGGCGTCGTACCAGCGGTTGTTCGTCAGCCGGCGCACGTGGCTGCCATCGAGATTGGAAGAGTACAGTTCGGCGCCCTGCGGGTAGTTGCCGTCATCGGACCAGTCGCCGGGCGGCAGGTCGCCGATGTGGTCGCGGGTGGAAGTCCAGAGCAGCCGTGTGCCATCCGGAAAGAACCAGGAACAGGCGTCCATGCCGCGGTCGTTGATGCGACGGATATCCTCGCCCCGGTCGGTGAAGGTGTAGGTCAGGGCACCGCCCACCTTGCCGTTGCCGGGACTCTGCGCCTGCGGGTCCTTCACCTGGGCGATCAGGTGCACGCCGTCCGGCGCGTAGTACGCCTCGCCGCTCTCCGGCAGGTTGGGGATGCGGTAGGCGGGCAGTTCCCGCCCGGAGGCTGGCAGCGGCACCGTGGGTCCGGCGGCCCCCGTGGCCGCTCCGCTGGCGAGCGTGGTGAGCGTGGTGAGCGTGGTGAGCGTGGTGAGCAGGGACATGCTGAGCGCAGCGCGGGTGTTCGTCATGGCGGGCTCCTTCTCTGGATGGCACTCGTGCCGGTGCCGCGGTCCGCTGGGCTGTACGTTACGCCCTGTTCCAGCGCAGTGCACGGGGATGGCAGGGCCGCGCCGGCAGCCCTATGCTGCGGCCCGTGGACGAGGAGGTCGAAGCGGGTGAGTTCGGCGCGTGGCTCGAGGCGACCGTCGCCTCCCTGCGCGGTGGCGCCGCGGTGGAGGTTCCCTGTGGCAGCTGTGTCGGCTGCTGCGTATCCGCCTACTTCATCCCGCTGCGGCCCGGGGACCGGGGTGCACGCGCCAGGATTCCGGCACAAGTGCTGGTCGATGCGCCGGACCAGCCGCCCGGCCATGCCATGATGGGCCATGGGGCCGATGGCCACTGCCCGATGCTCGCTGCCGGGCGGTGCACGATCTATCCCGACCGGCCACAGACCTGCCGCGACTATGACTGCCGGATATTCGCTGCGGCTGGCATCGAGGCGGGCGGCCCGCAACGGCGCGTCATCAACCAGCGGGTGCGGGCCTGGCGGTTCAGCCATGCGCATGCCGACCTGCAGCGGGTGCACGATGCCATACGCCTTGCGGCGGCCTTCATCCGCGACCGGTGGCAGGCGTTTCCCGGCCATTGCGCACCGACCGCGCCAACCGGCATTGCGGTGCTGGCGCTCAAGGCCTACCCGGTCTTTCTCGATGGCGGGGCCGCCGCAGGTCTGGACGATGCCGGGCGGGCACTGGCCATCATCCAGGCCAGCCGCGACTTCGATCAGGGCAGCGGCCTCGGGCCGGGCTTGCCGGGCCTGCTGGCGTCAACAGACCCGCCAAGCCCGGCCTGACAGCCATCAATCCAGGACGTGCGAGACCAGGCCGTCGGCCAGCTTGGGCTCGAACCAGGTGGACTTGGGCGGCATCACCCGATTGGCGTCGGCCACGGCCATCAGCGCCTGCATGCTCGTCGGGAAGAGCGCGAAGGCCACGGCCATCTCGCCGCTGTCGACGCGTTTCTCCAGTTCGCCAAGGCCGCGCATGCCGCCGACGAAGTCGATGCGCTTGTCGGTGCGTGGGTCGCGGATGTCCAGCACCGGCCCGAGCAGGTTGTCCTGCAGCAGGCTGACGTCGAGGCTGGCCACCGGATCGGCTGGTATCCGCTCGCGCCGGATGCGCAGCCGGTACCAGCGGCCGGCGAGGTACATGCCGAATTCGCCGGCGCCGTCGGGGTGCACCCGGCTCCTGGCCGGCACCACCTCGAAGCAGGCGCCAACGGCTGCCAGGAAGGCCTCCGGGCTGCGGCCGTCGAGGTCGCGCACCACGCGGTTGTAGTCGAGGATCTTCATCTCATCGTGCGGGAAGGCCACGCAGAGGAAGTACTCCCATGACTCCTCGCCGGTGGGCCGTGGACTCCCTGCACGCAATGCTGCTGCCACGCGAGAGGCGGAAGCCGAGCGGTGGTGCCCGTCGGCGATGTAGAGCGCATCCATGCCATCGAACAGCCGGGTCAGGCTGGCGATGGCGGCCGCGTCATCCACCAGCCAGAGCGTGTGCACGATGCCGTCATCGGCGGTGACATCGCAGAGCGGTTGTCCGCTGGCGATGCCGGCCAGCGTGGCGTGCACCGCCTCGTGCGCCCGGTAGGCGAGCAGCACCGGGCCGGTCTGGGCATTGAGCGCCGTGATCTGGCGCACGCGATCGTCCTCCTTGTCGGGGCGCGTGTACTCGTGCTTGCGGATGCGGTTCGCATCGTAGGCAG
>JADYZO010000112.1 GCA_020853135.1 Gammaproteobacteria bacterium | reverse complement strand
TGCCCAGGGCCGGTGCCGCACTGCCCGATGTCGTGGCACAGGCGCCGAGGGCCAGGGTTGCGGCGCCAGCGGCACCGACGGAAGCGAAGGACAGCAGTTCTCTGCGGGTCGTCGGCATCGGATTTCCTCCCGGAACTGGATGATGGTCGGACGGAGCGGATCGATCATACTAAAGATTCCGGCCATGCCATGACCCACCTGCGGCCGTGGCATGCGATAGCGGGTACGGCCACGACGACTCAGCAGGAGTCCACATGCACAGACGCCTTTCCCGTCGCCGCTTCGTCATCGCTTCCACCGGTGCGGCAGCTGCCCTAGGACTCGGCCGCCGCGCCGCCAGCGCCGAGGCTGGCGGCGTGATCGATGTCGCCATCATCGGCGCGGGCCTCGCCGGGCTGAATGCAGCACTGCTGCTCGACGAACTCGGCGCCAGCGTCCTCGTGCTCGAAGCCGGCAGCCGCCCGGGCGGCCGCTGCCTGACGCGGGATGACTGGTACCGGCACCCGGACCTGGGCGGCGCCCAGATCGGGCGCGATTACGCGCGCGTGCTCGACATGGCCGCACGCCTGGACGTGCGCCTCGGTCCCGGGGCCCACGTCAATGCGCCCTACTCCTTCGCCATCGGCGGCCGCCTGGTGCCGGCGAAGGAGTGGCCGGACTCGCCGCTGAACCGCCTGCTCGGCGCCGAGCGAAGCGTGGCGCCGCATACCCTGCTGGGTCATTACGTCGAGGAACGCAATCCGCTCGTGGGTGCCGATGCCTGGCTGCAACCGGCGGCGGCCGCCTACGACCTGTCATTGGCCGAGTGGCTCACCCGGCAGGGCGCCTCCCCCGAGGCGCGCCGGTTGATCCGGGAATCCCAGGGCGTGGCGCTGGAGAAGCTCTCGGTGCTGCGCATGATGCAGGAGGCGGCACGCGCCCGGGTGGCCATGGCAGCAGCCACGGCGACGAAGGCGACGCCGGGCGGCAAGGATGCCTACGAGCGCATCGGCCCGCAGTCCCTGCACGTCGTCGGCGGCACCTCGCGCCTCACCGAGGCCATGGCGCATGCACTCGGCGACCGTGTCCATCCCGGCATGCGGGTCGATGCCATCGACATGGACGCCAGCGGCTGCGAGCTGCGCTGCGCCGACGGCACCCGGCTGCGTGCGCGCTACGCCATTGCCGCGGTACCCTTCAGCGTCCTGCGCCGCATGCGCATCTCCCCGGCCCTGCAGGGCGTCCAGGCCGAGGCCGTCGAGCACATGCCCTACGGCAACCAGAGCCAGGTGTGGCTGCGGGCCAGGTCTCCCTACTGGGAGAAGGACGGCATCGAGGCCTCGATGTGGACGGACGGGCCCTTCACCCTGATCCGCCAGCAGATCGAGGCGGATGGCGCGCGCGAACTGGTGAGCGCGCTCGCCTTCAGTGACAAGGCACGGCAGTTCGATGCCCTGCCCGAGGCCGGGCGCGGTCGCCGGGCCATCGCCGAGATCGAGCGCATCCGCCCGGCGGCCCGCGGCACGCTGGAGTTCGTCGGCGCCCATTCCTGGGAGCGGGCGCCCTTCTCGCGCGGCTGCAGCTTCCAGCTCGTGCCCGGCCGGGTACGGGCCTGGCAGCAGGCCATGGCCAGGCCCCATGACCGGCTGCACTTCGCGGGCGAGCATCTGCGCCGGCTCGAGATCGGCATGGAGGCGGCGATGGAATCCGGCGAACACGCCGCCGGCGAGGTGGCACAGAGAATGCTCGGATGAGCGGGGCCGTGGACCCGAAGCGCCGCCTGCTGCTCGGCGGCCTGCTCGCGGCCGCAGCGAGCCCTGGGCTGGCGATGGGCGACGACACCAGCACCGATCCCCGCCTGCCGCCGGTACCTTCGGCACCACTGCACGCCGCGGTGCGCAGCACCCGCTCCGGCGACGGCACGCACCTGCACTATGTCACGGGCGGCAGTGGCCCGGTGGCGCTGGTGTTCGTGCATGGATGGAGCTGCAACCACCGGTTCTTCTGGCCGCAGCTGGCAGCGGCAGCGACCACGCACCGGTTCGCGGCGCTGGATCTCGCCGGCCATGGCGACTCGGAACGGCGCCGGTCGGCGATCAGCGTCGCCGCCTTCGCCGATGACGCGGAGGCGGTGATCCGCGCGGAGTTCCCCGCAGGCCCGCTGGTCCTGGTGGTCCACTCCACCGGCGGGCGCGTGGCCTGCGCACTGGCCGGGCGCCTCGGCAGCCGGCTGATCGGCATCATCGGCATCGACACCTTCCAGAACCTCGGCCTGCCGCTGCCCACCGATGCCGTGATCGCCGCGCGCCTGGCAAGCCAGCGGGCCGACTTCATCGGCGACACGCGACGCCACGTGCAGGGCTTCTTTCCGCCCGGGGCCGATCCGACGCTGGTCGAGTGGGTCAGCCGGCAGATGATCTCCACGGATGCGGCGACGGCGATAGCCGCCAGCGAGGCCTTCGCGCGTTTCGATGCCCGCGCTGCCATTGCCGGCTGGCCACGGCGCGTGGTGGCGCTGAACTCGGACCTGTTCCCGACCGACTACCGGCGCATCCGCGAGGTGTTGCCGGGATTCGACCTGCTGCTGCTCGCCGGCCGCGGGCACTTCCCCAACCTCGACGACCCGGCCACCTTCAATCCCCTCCTGCTGGCGACGGTACAACGCATCATCGCGGAGCGGCCGTCGCCTCCCGGCCCGGCCTGAGGCCGGCACCCCGGCCCGAAAAAGAAACGGGGCCGACAAGCGGCCCCGTTCCGGTCACGATCCGGCCCGGCCTATTCGGCGCCGAAGCGGTAGTTCACCCGCAGGCCGTAGGTGCGCGGGTCCGGCATGATCACCGTGGCGTGGTTGTAGAAGACGCCGCCGGAGGTCTGCGAGGTCGGCGCATCGACATCGGAG
>JADYZO010000111.1 GCA_020853135.1 Gammaproteobacteria bacterium | reverse complement strand
GACGGATCCCCCGGCGCAGCAGTTCGACGACCGCCGCGCCCGCCCGGCGGCAATCCTCGTGCTTGTGCGCGGAGACCGCCTCCTGCGCCGAACTGTCGGGCAGCGAGAGGCCCAGCGCCTCGATCGCCGAGGCCATGGTATTGGCCGTGTACATGCCGCCGCAGGAACCCGGCCCCGGGATGGCGGTGCGCTCGACCTCCAGCAGCTGCGCCTCGCTCATGCAATCGCAGGCCACCGCCCCCACCGCCTCGAAGACCGAGATGATGTCGCGCCGCTGCGCGCCCGGCTTGATGGTGCCGCCATAGACGAACACCGAGGGCCGGTCGAGGCGCACCATGGCCATGACGCAGCCCGGCATGTTCTTGTCGCAGCCGCCGATGGTGACGAAGCCGTCGAAGCCCTCCGCACCCACCACGGTCTCGATGGAGTCGGCGATGACCTCGCGCGAGACCAGCGAGTAGCGCATGCCCGGGGTGCCCATCGAAATGCCATCGGAGACAGTGATGGTATTGAAGATCACCGCCTTGCCGCCGGCCTCGTCCGCGCCGCGCGCGGCCTCCTGCGCCAGCGTGTCGATGTGCATGTTGCAGGGCGTGACCATGCTCCAGGTCGAGGCGATGCCGATCTGGCTTTTCTTGAAGTCCCCCTCGGTGAAGCCCACCGCCCGCAACATCGCGCGGCTGGGCGCCTGGGCGATGCCATCGACGACCGCGCTGGAATAGCGGCGCTCATCGCTGCCGCGCCTGGAACCCTTGTCCGACATAGCTGTTTCCCGAATCTGCTGGGTGGGTGCGCGACCGCGGGGCCGCACACGTCAGGGAGCGCACAGTTTAGCATCGACCGGCACGGCCGGCCGCTCAGTCGCCGAGGACCTTGCCCGGGTTCATGATGCCGGCGGGGTCGAGCACCTGCTTGATGGACCGCATCAGGTCCAGCTCCACCCCGCCCCGGTAGCGGTGCAGCTCGGGCACCTTGAGCAGGCCGATGCCGTGCTCGGCGCTGAAGCTGCCGCCGAGGCCGACCGCAACGGCACCGATCTCGGCGGTGAGCCCCTCCCACAGGTCGAGGAAGGCGGCCGGCTCCATGCCCACGGGCTGGCTGAGGTTGAAGTGGATGTTGCCGTCCCCCACATGGCCGAAGGCCACCACGCGCGTGCCCGGCGCCATCTCGCCGACCCGGCGTTGCGCGGCCTCGAGGAATGCCGCGACCTGCGAAACCGGCACCGAGACGTCGTTCTTGATGCTGGCCCCGCCCACCCGCTGGGCATCGGAGATGTCGTGGCGCAGTCCCCAGAATGCCTCGCGCTGCGGGCCGCTGCGGGCGGCCACGCCATCGCTGAGCAGGCCGGATTCCAGGCAGTCGGCGAGGAAGGCCTCCAGGTCCGCCTCGGCACTCGCCTGGTCCCTTGCGGTGGCGATCTCGAGGAGCACGTACCAGGGCGCGGGCCGGGAGAGCGGGTCGCGGGCGGCCGGCCGGTACTCGAGCACGAAGTCGAGCGCCTGGCGGCCGAGAAGCTCGAAGGCGATCAGCTCGTCGCCCAGCGCCAGGCGCGCCCGGCTGTGGAGCGCGATGGCCGCCGCGGGATCCGGCAGGGCCACCACGGCGGTGGCCACGCCGCGCGGCCGCGGGTAGAGCGTGCAGGTGGCCGCGGTGATGAACCCCAGCGTGCCCTCGGCGCCGATGAAGAGCTGCTTGAGGTCATAGCCGGTGTTGTCCTTGCGCAGCGCGCGCAGCGCGTCGAAGACCCGGCCATCGGGCAGCACCACCTCGAGCCCCAGCACGAGCTCCCGCGCGGTGCCATAGCGCAGGACGTTGGTGCCCCCCGCGTTGGTGGAGAGGTTGCCGCCCAGCATGCAGCTGCCCTCGGAGGCGAGGCTCAGCGGGAAGAAGCGGTCGGCCTCCTCCGCCGCCGACTGCAGCGCAGCCAGCACGCAGCCGGCCTCCGCCGTGATGGTGTAATTGTCCGGGTCGAGGTCGCGGATCGCGTGCAGGCGCCGCGCCGACAAAATGACCTCGGGAGACCCGACCTGCGAGCGCGCCACGGCACCGCCCACCAGCCCGGTGTTCCCGCCCTGGGGCACCACGCCGATGCCGTGGTGCCCGCACAGGCGGATGATCGCGGCCGCCTCGGCGGTCGTGGCGGGCAGCAGCACCAGATCCGCCACCCCGTGGTACCGGCCCCGCCACTCGGCGAGGAACGGGGCGGCGTCCGCCGGCCCGGTCAGGCAACCGGCAGGGCCGGTGATCTCCTGGAACTCCCGCACGATGCGCGGATCGATGAGGCTGGGCATGGCAGGTACAACGGCTCCGGGGCCCGCGCGGCGGCTTGCGCCGCTGCCGATGAATGCAGTAGGTTCTCCTGTGCCGCATGTTAGTTCTCCTTGGGGCGGCTCGCCAGATCATGCCCGTACCCGGTTCGCGAGCGACCTGATGGAACAGATGTTGCGTGGCCAGAACACCCCGGATGGCGCCGGCCGCGAGGCGGATGCCGTGCTGGCCGATGCGGGCCTCGACCTGCGCCAGCGCGGCTCGCTCCTCGACCTGGACCGCCAGCTCCATGCCCACTGGAGCCTGGGCCGCAACCTGATCCTCGCCTGGTGCCCCTGTGCCGATGGCCTGCTGGCACTGGTGGTGCCCCACTACGCCGTGGCCGAATACGCGGCAGGCGACGATCCGGATGGCGCAGCCACCACTGCCCGGCAGGAGTTCATCACCCGCCTGCTGTCCGGGCCGCGCCAGTTCTCCCCGCGCCAGCTCGCCAACGCCGCGCGGCTGCTCGGTGCGGAGCCGGCGCACCTCACGCTGCGCCAGCCACTCGGCGGCGCGCCGGCCGAGGCCCGCCTGGTGGACCGCCTGGTGCGCCGCTATGGCGTGAGTTTCGTGCCGTGCCGTGCGGTGGCGCTGTTCGACATCGTGGGCTTCAGCCTGCTGCAGCCCTTCGAGCAGATGACCCAGCTCAACAGCCTGGCCCACTCGCTCAATTCCGCCCACAGCAAGATGCTCGGCAGCCGGGTCAGCGTGGACTTCGCCCGCTCGGGCACGGGCGATGGCTTCTACATCTGGACCCGGGATTCCGGTGTCGAGGCCAATACCGACCTCTACCACCTGATGCACCTGGTGCTGGCGGACAACGCCATCGCGCGGCGCAAGGCCAGCGGGCGCACGGTGCCGCTGCTGCGCGCCTGCTTCCACGTGGGCAGCTGCTACGAATTCCACCACGCCGAGGGGCTCAACCCGACGCTCTACACGCAGATCGTCGGGGAAGTCACCATCGAACTCGCGCGCATGATCGAGCGCGCCCTGCCGGGCCAGATCCTCGTCGGCGACTTCCAGGCGAGCCTGCCACTGGACGAGGCCACTGCGGGGCCGCCGCTCGCGCTCGATGCGGTGCAATTCGTGGACCGTGCGCGCGGCAACCTGCTGCGCCTGAACGGGCTGGAACTCGCCGGCGAGGCGATCGAGTCCATCCGCTGCTACCTGACCGGCCAGGCCCGGCCCGACGGCAGCTTCACCATCCGGCGCCTCGCGATCAGCGACAAGCACGGGCTCACCCGCGGCGCCTTCAACGCCAAGGTCAACATCTACCGGCGCGCCGCCGAGCCGATCCTGCTCGGCATCGAGGACCGCCACCTGCGGGGCGACAACGCGATCGTCACGACCGCGGGACACATCGTCCGCCCGGGAGCCGCACATTGAACGATCCGGGCGTCCCGCGCTACGGCGCGCTCGCGCTGCAGGTCACCACGCACCCGGTGGGGCATCTCGCCGATCCCGCCGAGGCGCGGCTGCAGATCGGGCGCAACATCGCGCGCGTGGCCGGGCTCATCGGCGGCAGCCTCGGATTCGTCGCCGAGAGCAGCGGCCTGCCGGTGCGGCTGGTCGTGCTCCCCGAATATGCGCTGACCGGCGCACCGACGCCGGGGGCGTTTGCCGCATGGCGCGCCAAGGCCGCGCTGGCGGTGGACGGCGCCGAGTACGCCGCACTCGGCGCCATCGCCCACGAGCATGCGCTCTACCTGGCCGGCAACGCCTACGAGGCCGATCCGGCCTTCCCCGACCTGTACTTCCAGGCCTGCTTCATCATCGGCCCGTCGGGCGACGTGCGTCTGCGCTATCGTCGGCTGGTCTCGCTGTACTCACCCTCGCCCTACGATGTCCTGCAGCGCTATCTCGACCGACACGGACCCGGGGCGCTGTTCCCGGTGGCCGACACCGACATCGGCCGGCTGGCCGCGGTCGCCTCCGAGGAGATCCTGTATCCGGAAATCGCCCGCTGCCACGTCATGCGCGGCGCCGAAGTCCTCGTGCACTCGACCAGCGAGATGGGCAGCCCGCGCCCGACCGCCAAGGACATCGCCAAGCGCGCGCGCGCGGCCGAGAACCTCGCCTACGTGGTCTCGGCCAACACGGCGGGCGTGGTGAACACCGCGCTGCCGGCGCAGTCCTCGACCGGCATGGCCAAGATCGTCGACTACGAGGGGCGCATCCTCGCCGCCGCAGCGGCCGGCGGCGAAAGCCTCGCCGCCCACGCGACGATCGATCTCGCCGCGCTGCGCGCCCGACGCCGCCAGCCGGGGCTCACCAACGTGCTGGCCCGCCAGCCCTTCCAGGCCTACGCCGAAAGCTACCGCAGCACCCTCTTCCACGCCGCCGGCCAGCTCGAGGCGGCCGGCACCACCGCCGAGACCGCCACCCTGCGCGAGACGCAGCTGCGCGACATCGAACGGCTGGCGGGGCTGGGGTTGATCTGAGGGACGGTAGCACCCCGGTCGGCGGAGTGCAGTCCTGGATCTTCGAATCGTCCCTTCACACATTTACCCCAAAATACTCGCGGGCAATCTTCCGCAATTTCTCCGGAGACACGTACCGTGCGACCCAGCCAGGGAATCTGTCAAAAAGACAAGGATAGAATACGAATGGCGTGAGGCACATGGCACCGATTTGGATATAAACCGCGAATAGAAATGACGCCACGGACACGCTGCCGTCAACCCCAACACTGGAGAATGCAGCGTATTCAACTCGGAAGAACACAGCAATCGATGCAACATAGGCCAGGGCCATCAGTGCGATACCCGCCAGCCGTCTCCTGCCGGGAATATTCAAACGACCATCCACGCTCATGGATTACTCGGATTTCTCACGGGTCCATCCTGCTCGAAGATCTGCTCGGCCAAGCCGTGTGTCTCCAGCAAGCGGCGGAAGTTCAAGATCGTCGTCTCATCCGGCACGTCGTCCATGCCGCCCAACTGCGCGAAACGCCGCATCACCGGCGTGTC
>JADYZO010000110.1 GCA_020853135.1 Gammaproteobacteria bacterium | reverse complement strand
CTAGACCCGCAGGCGGGTGCCGAACTCCACCAGCCGGGTATCGGGCACGCCGTAGAAGCTCGCGGCCCGGCGGGAGTTGCGCATCAGGAAGGCGAACAGGCGCTTTTCCCAGGCCCGCAGCGTGCTGCGGCCGTAGAAGACCGACTCGGTGCCGACGAAGAAGGTCGCGGTGGCCAGGTCGAAGCGCAGCCCCTGCTTGTCCGCATCGTAGAGCACCTGCGTGATCTGCGGGCTCTCCATGAACCCGTAGCGCGCGACGATGCGGCTCATGCCCGGCAGCACCTCGCTGATCTCCATGCGCCGGTCCCGCCCGACGCGCGGCACCTCCTCCGTTTCGATGGTCACGAGGATCACCTGCTCGTGGAGCACGTTGTTGAAGCGCACGTTGTGCCACAGCGCGCGCGGCAGCCCCTCGGCGTTGCTGGCCAGGTAGACGGCGGTGCCCGGCACCCGCACCGGAGGATGATCGGAGGCCAGCAGCTGCTGCAGCTGGAACACCGAACGGTGCTCGCGGGCAATGTAACCGGCAACGATGACCCGCCCCCGGGTCCAGGTGTTCATGGTCACGAACAGCGCGGCACCGACGACGACCGGCACCCAGCCGCCGCCGGGCAGCTTGAGCAGGTTCGCGAAACAGAACGCCAGGTCCAGCAGCAGGATGGCCGCCATCAGCAGCAGGAGCGCACGGCTGCCCCATGACGGCCGCTGGGTGAGCCAGACGAGGATCAGCACCGTGTCGATGGCCATGGCGAGCGAGATGGCCACGCCGTAGGCGCCGGCCAGCGCCTCGGAGCTGCCGAAACCGAGCACCAGGACGACCGTGGCGATGCCGAGCAGCGTGTTGGCAAAGGGCACGTACACCTGGCCGTAGGCCTGTGCCGAGGAATGGCGCACCTGCAGGCGCGGCACGTAGCTCAGCCGCACGGCCTGGTGCACGACGGAGAACACCCCGGAGATCACCGCCTGGGAAGCAATGACCGTCGCCGCCGTGGCCACGACCACGAGGGCGGGCAGCGCCCAGGCGGGCGCCAGCAGGAAGAACGGGCTCGCGGCCGCGCCGGGATCCGCCAGCACCAGCGCGCCCTGCCCGAGGTAGTTGAGCAGCAGCGACGGCAGCACCACCGCGTACCAGGCGAGGCGGATCGGCTGGCGCCCGAAGTGGCCGAGGTCGGCGAACAGGGCCTCGCCGCCGGTGACCGCGAGGAAGATGGCCGAGATCACCCCCAGGCTGAACTCCCCGTGGTGCGTGATGAACCAGACGGCCCAGACCGGGTTCAGGGCCTGCAGCACGGCGGGCGCACGCACGATGGCCGCCACCCCGAGCAGCGCCAGCGTGACGAACCAGGCGAGCATCGCCGGGCCGAACAGCCCGCCGATCCTCGCGGTGCCCTGTGCCTGCAGGCGGAACAGCAGCAGGAGGACCAGCAGCGTGAGGGGCACGACCAGCGGCTGGAGCCCCGGCCGGCTCACGGCCAGGCCTTCCACGGCGCTCAGCACGGAAATCGCGGGCGTGATGGCGCCGTCGGCGAAGAACAGGGCCGCACCGAGCAGGCCCATGCTGCCGATGGCGACGCGGCCCCAGGGCACCCGCCCGCCGAGCACCAGGGTGGCGAGTGCCAGCACTCCGCCCTCGCCGCGGTTGTCGGCATTGAGCACGACGGTGACGTACTTGATGCAGACCACCACGACCAGCGCCCAGATCACGAGCGACAGGACGCCCAGCACGTTCTCCGGCTGGGCCATGGCGGGGGAGATGCCGAGCGCCGTGCGGAACGCATAGAGCGGGCTGGTGCCGATGTCACCGAACACCACGCCCAGCGCCAGCACGGCCAGCTGGCGCGGCGGATGGGAAGTGTCTGTCATGGTGGGTGACCGGGGTGGCGGTGCCGCTGCCAGCCGTGCGGGCTGGCGCGCTGGCGCATTCTAGGCCTGGCCAGGCGCCCCGTCGACCAGCCGGTCCACCTTGGCGGCACAGATGAAGTCGTTCTCCGACAGCCCGCCGATGGCATGCGTCCACCAGGTCACCGCGCAGCGCCCGTAGCCCACCTCGAGATCCGGGTGGTGCCCCTCGGTGCCGGCGATCCAGGCCACTGCATTGACAAAGCCGATGGTGCGGTTGTAGCCGGAGAACGCGAACTCCCGGCGGATGGACTTGCCGTCGGCGGCGAGCCGCCAGTCCGGATGCAGGGACTGCATCAGCCTGGCGATGGCCGCCGGCTCCAGGGGAGGCACGCCGCCCTCGCAGGGCTGGCAGCGGCGGGTGCTGAGATCGGCAGCAGACATGGTGCTCTCCTCGGTCAGGTTGCGGTGCAGGGGCCGGACTCGCGCCGGTGCGCCCGCCGGCCGGTTCAGTTCAGCGTCGCCAGGGCCACGAAGGTGCCGCCATTGCGTTCGCAGAGCGTGCGCATGAGGTTGGCGAAGCGCATGCCGTTGCCGATGTAGCCCCCGTCGAATTGCGTGGGGAATCCGACGCCGTGGATGCGCATCAGGCGGTTGCCGCTGGCATCCGCCTTGTTGATGCGTTCCACGTAGCGGGCCACCGCCTCGACCTGCCCGCTCGGGAAATCATCGCCGAAGACGTAGATGCTCACCGGCTTGCCGGGCTCGTAGAAGGTGTTGATGGCCTCGGCGATGCCCGCGGCCGGATTCGAATCGCTGTAGGGGTTCCAGGTGGCCAGGATGTTCATGATCTGCTGGCGGGCGGTGGGTGAATCCGGGATCCACTTGCCGGCATAGGACGGGAACATGAACTTGCCGTTGTTGTTCATGACCTGGATGCCCCTGATCTTCGGATACACGCGCAGCACCTCGGACACCTTGCGCATGACCAGGCGCCAGGGGCCCTGGAACATGCTGCCCGAGGTGTCGATGACGAAGATGATGTACTCGCTGTCCACGGGGATGCCGCCCACGGTCGTGTCGTTCTCCGGCGGGCGGTAGTTCGCCAGCAGCCGGCGCATGTCCCCGGTGAGGCGCTGGCGCGTCGCGCGCAGCTGCCCCTCCAGCTCCGTGTCGACCGCCGGCTGCCGGCTCGCCTCGTACTGGCCGCGGATGCGGCCGAGGTCCTCCTGCAGGCGGGCGATGGTCTGGTCGGCGCGCTGCCGGTCGCCCTGCGCGCCCTGCATCTGCCGGTCGAGCACGTCGGTCTCGCCGCGGATCGCGAACAGCTCCTGCTGGAGCGCCGCGATGAGACCGCGCTCGTCGGCCTTCGCCTGCTCGATGATGCGCGGCTCGGCCGCCTTGGTGATCAGCAGCAGCATGATCACCGCGCCGAAGGCGCAGCACATCCCGTCGAGGAAATACAGGCTGAAGATCTCCAGTTCACGGCGCTGGCGGCGCATCAGGGCCAGTCCTGCGTGGGGGTGATGAAGGAACCGCCGCTGTTGATGGCGAGTTCCCAGAAATAGCCGGCGGCCTGGGGGTCGCCATCCATGGGGAACAGCAGCACATTGACCGGCAGGCGCCGGGGCAGCGCACGCATGGCATCCACCATGAATTTCACGCGCCGCTCCTCCCGGACATCCTCCACCTGCGCCGGCGGCTTCTCGCCCTGTGTCGGCAGGCCGTCGGTGATCAGGAAGATGTTGTCGGGCTGCGGTTGCAGTTTTTTCACGACCTCGAAGGCATTGACCAGGCTGGTGCCCTTGTCGGGCACCAGCCTGCGCACCGCGGCCACGGCGGCGGTGAGCTCGCTGCCGTCCTGCACCTCGATCCAGCGTCCGTCACTGCCATCCAGGACGGCCTGGGCCTGCTCGTTGAAGGCATAGATCTGCACCTTCATGCCGGGCTTCATCTGCGCGGTGAGCCAGTCGACCGTGCGCACCGCCTGCTGCCACTTGGGCGCGCGGATCTTGCGCCCGTCGGGCATGCTGCGGAAGCGGACCACGTTGACGTAGGTGCGCCCGAGCATGCTGGTGGAGGCATCGAGCAGGATCAGCACGTGGCTGCCGCCCATGCGGATGCCGGTCAGGTACTGCCGGTTGCCCTCGCCGGTGAAGCTGCGCAGCTTCTGCCCGCTGCCGGCCTTCTCCGTGGCGCGCGCCGCCAGGCGCTGGTTGGATTCCTCCAGCTGCCTCACGTCGGCGCGCAGCTGCTCGATGCTCTCGCGGCTTGCGCTGCTGTCGCTGCTGGACTTCGCGATTTCGGCCTGCATGCGCGCGAGCATCACCGCCAGCCGCGCCGCCTCCCCGGCCAGCACCTGCTCGTCCTTCTGGTCATCCTCGAGCGTGTTGCGCAGCCGCACCAGGTTCTTGCGCGCATCGAGCACCTCCTCCTCGAGGCGCGTGGTCTCGCTGCGCAGGTCCGCCTTCGACTCCCGGGCCCGGTCGGCCACCTGGGCGTTGATGATGACGAAGGTGAGCACCACCGCACCGAAGCCGCAGGTGATGGCATCGAGGAACGACCAGCTGAAGACGTTCAGCTCATGTCGCCGTGCCATGCCTGCCCTCCTCGGCCACCAGGCGCAGCTCCAGCGGCGGCTCGCCGATCTGGATGCGGTCGCCCGCGTGCAGCACCGCCGCACCCTCGATGCGCACGCCATTGAGCCGGGTGCCGTAGCGACTGTGGTCGTGCAGCAGCAGGCGACCACCCTCCAGCCCGAGGCTGCAGTGCCGGCGCGACACGCCCTGCAGCGCACCGGGCAGCCGCAGGCCATAGTCCCCGTCGGCGAGTTCGGCACCGATGCGGAACGGACCATCGTCGAGCCGGAAGGCCCGCTCGCCGAAGCACAGGTGCGTGGGCAGCGCCGCGGCCGCCATCACCCCTGCATCAGCGGGCAATTCCAGTGCCGGCCCGTCCCAGGGCAGGTGCGTGACGAGCACGAGCGGCCCCGTGCCGGCCGCGGGTGCGAGGCGCAGCGCCCCGAGGGCGGCGGCGCCGGGCTCCAGCACGATGATCTGCCAGCCCGGCAACCGTGCCAGCGCCTCCGGCAGGCCCGGATAGCCGGCCAGCTGGTCGGGCAGCTGCAGCACCGCGCCGGCGCCGGCCGGCAGCTGCGCGCGCAGCCGCTGCACCAGCGGCTCGCCCGCCTGCGCCAGGGCGGCATGCAGCTCGGCCGCATCCAGACAGGCACGGAACCCGCTGCCGCGGAAATCGATCGTGCAGGCCAGCTGCCTCCTGCCGCGCAGGGCCTCCAGCCAGCCCGGCAACTTCTCGCGCAACTGGCGCTCGCTCGCGGCATCGTGGCAGGGATCGAAGCGGCTCTCGCGCAGGAAGGCCGCGCTGATCACGCGCACGCAGGCCCGCTCCAGCGCCTGCAGCGACAGCCCGTCGAGGCGTTGCCAGCTGTCGCGGCGGGCGCCGTCCTCCTGGCCGATGCGGGTGAGGCCCGCATCGTGCAGCGTGAGTTCGAGATGCCAGAGTTCGCGCCCGGGTGCCGGCCGGCGCGAAGCCGCCACCGCCGCATCGACCAGCCCCGCGAGCGGCAGGCCGGCATCACGCGCAATGCCGAGGAAGAGGCCCAGCTGGCGGGTGCTCCAGCCGGAGGGGACCGCCGCCACCACGGCCTCGCAACCGGGCGGCAGCAGCGCCCTGAACCGCGCGAGCTGTGCGTGCACGATGTCGGCCGCGGCGCGCCAGGCGCCGAGCGGTTTCGCCAGCGGCGCATCATCGAGGTCGCGCCAGTGGCGGCTGGAGGCCCCTGCCGCCAGGCGTGCCGCCGTCCCGAGCTCTCCCGAGGCCGCGGCGAATCCCGGCTCGACCGCCAGCACGCGCCCACCGGCCGCCAGCGTCAGCGCGGCATCGTTGAGGTCGAGGGCGGCGGTGGCCATGCAGGCGGCGTCCGGCTCCAGGGGCGGTTCAGCTGACGTACAGGTGACGGATGAGGTGCTCTTCGCACCAGGCCTCGGCATCCAGCGCCAGGCGCTCCTGGATCAGCTGCAGCTGGTAGACGAGGAACATCAGCACGATGCAGGTGAGCAGCGCCACGAGCGTGGCGTTGAACGCCGAGCCCAGGAACTGGGTGACCGGCGTGACATCGCCCTCCACCGCGCGGTGCGCCATGCGCAGGGCGAGACCGATGCCGCGCACCGTGCCGACGAAGCCGATGGCGGGAATGGCCCAGACGATGAAGCGGATCACCGCGAGCTCCGAATCCAGGCGGTTGCCCTCGGCCTCCACCAGCCGGTGCATGGAGTTGGCCACGTCCTCCAGGCTGCGCGTGGCGCCAAAGCGCCGCAGCGTGTGCGATGCCAGCCGCGGCAGCAGCAGCTCGCGCTGGCCGGCGGGCAGGGCCTCGATCTGGCGCAGGTACTCGCGCGCATCCTCGGGCAGGATGCGCATGCCCTCGGCGATCGGCAGGAGCTGCTGGCCGAACAGGCGGCGCTCGCGGGTGACCAGCCGCCACTTGTAGCCGATCAGCGCCAGGCACCACAGCGCGAGGATCAGGCAGGATTCGGGCTCGAAGTCGCGCACGGTGACGAACAGCGAGGCGGGCGCCTCGTAGTTCGGGTCCTGGCGCATGGCGGCTAGTTGCGCGGCGAGGATGGCGGCCGCGTTCGGGTAGATCACCGTCACGTAAACCGCGTGCACGACGATCACCGCGATGACCAGCGCGAACATCTGGAACACGGCTTCCTGGCTGAAGGTTCGGTTCATCTCGGCTCGACCTCGGGCAGTGGCGGGTGCTGGCGGGGCTTCACATGTCGGACGGCAGGGCAATGGCGATGTCGGCCGCCAGCGGCCGCGAGGGCCGGAACTCCTCGAGGTCGGCGCCAGCGGGCTTGCCCGCGAGCTGCGCGCGGGCGCGCCGCAGTTCCTCCTCCATCTCCTCGCGGCTGAGCGGGGGCACGGCAGCGGCCGGGGCAGCGCTCCCGCCGGCTGCCGCAGGCGGGTTCTCCGCTGCTGCGGCCTGCGCCAGATACGCTCCGGCCGGGCGACCGAGCCAGGCATCGGTCACGGTGCGCGCAGCCCAGGTCGAACCCAGGCCCGCCATCATCACCAGTCCCACCTTGACAACCTGCATCGCTGCTCCCGTGCGTTCAATCCACGTTGCGGGCCAGCCGGAAGCCGACATCGAGCCGGCCCTGGTCGCCGAAGTCGCGCGCGGCGAAACGCAGTTCGCTGATGCCCGACTGGCGCCAGCTCGAGCCGCGGATGACATGGTACTGGCCGATGTCGGGCCCCTGCGGGTCCACCAGCACCGCATCGCCGGGCGGGTAGACGGTATAGCGGTCGCTGACCCACTCGGCGACATTGCCACCGAGGTCGTGGAGCCCGAGCGGGCTGGGCCGGAACTTGCCGACCGGTGCGCTGACCGGGTAGCCGTCGTCATAGCCCGCGAGCACGTTGGCGACGATGCCCTTGGCGGACTGGTCGGCGAAGTTGCCGGACTCGGGCTCGGGCGGCATCTGGTCTCCCCAGGGGTAGCGGCGCTCCCCGCCGCCGCCATTGTAGCGGCTTGCCCACTCCCACTCGGCCTCGGTCGGCAGGCGATAGCCGGTGGTGGCGGGTTCGGCCAGCCGCAGCGCGCCATCGCGCTGCACGTAGGCCGGCGCCAGCCCCTCGCGCTCGCTCAGCCAGTTGCAGTAGGCCGCGGCATCCTCCCAGCCGAGCATCACCGCCGGGTGATCGCTGCCGGCCAGCTGCCGGTACTTCTCGGCACCCGAGGTGTGGTTCGGCCGGAACTCGCGGAACTCGCGGTTGGTCACCTCGTACAGGCCGAGATAGAAGGGGCGCGTGATGCGCACCTGGCGCTGCGTCTCGTTGGCTCGCCGCCCCTGCTCGCGCCGCGGCGTGCCCATCGTGAACTCGCCGGGTCCGACCAGGCGCAGCACCTGGCCCTGCTTCGTGTCAATCGTCCTGGGCACGGCAGCCACCACCGCCTGCTGCGGCGTCAGCAAGCGCGCCTGCACGAGCTGGAGCTGGCCGGGGCGCGGCGTGACCTCGGCCACGAAGTTCGCATAGCCCGCCTTGCGCACTTCGATGTGCTGCACCACCGCCGGCAGCGTGAATTCCTGGCCGGTCGCGCCCCGCGAATGGCCGTCGATGAAGACTTCGGCGCCGGGCGGATCACTCTCCACGCGCACGACACCCAGGCGTGCCGCCAGCTCGACCCGCAGCGATGCGGCACCACGCCGCGCCACGGTGACACTGCGCGAGGCGGTCTCGTAGCCGGGCTTGGCCACCAGCACCGCGTGCGCCTGGCCGGGGGAGACCTCGACGTCCAGCGGCGTCACGCCGCGGTAGCGCCCATCGACGGTGACTGCGGCACCCGCCGGGGTGCTGGCCACGCCGAGCAGGCCGTCGCTCTCCTGCAGCTGCACCAGCGGCAGTGCCAGCTTCTGCCCCGCGGTCACCGCCAGCGACTGGCGCCAGGGCTTGAAGCCCGCAAGACGCAGCTCGATCTCGGCCGTGCCGCTGCCGATGGCCACCGTGGCCGGCGTGAGGCCGAGCACGGTGCCGCCGCTGCTGATGCGCGCACCCGCCGGCTCGCTGGCGAGGCTGACATCGGCCCAGTCGGGCGCGAGCGCCACGGCCACGGCCTGGCGTTCGCCGCGCCCGGTCACCGCCACCGTGGCCGCAAAGGGCTGGTAGCGCGGCGCGGCCACCTGCAGGCGGTGGCTGCCCGCCGCCACGCGATAGCTGCCGTCTGCCGCCGCGGTCACCGGCTGGCCATCCACCGTGACCTGCAGCGGCGCATCCGGGGCGCCGGTGAGCAGCAGCTCGCCCGGGAGCGGCACCAGCGCAAAGCGGAAGTCCTGGCTGCGCTCCTCGCCGACGGTCAGTGCCGCGCTCAGGGGCTCATGGCCGCGTGCGGCCAGCTCCACCGTGTACTTCCCCGGCCGCAACAGGTAGCGGCCCGCCAGCTTCAGCGGCAGCCAGGCACCGCGCAGGGCGATGCTGCTGTCCGCCGGCACCACGGCAATGCCCACCGTCCGTGCGGTGAAGAGTTCCAGCGCCAGGAGGGCCAGCACCGCCAGCCCGGCGTACGGCCACCAGCGGCGCCGGCCGGCGCCGGCCGGTGCGCCCGCACGGGCATCCTGCGGCCTGATCGCCGGACCGCTGGCAGCGGGCATCCCGGCCGGCAGCGGCGGCAGTGTCGTGTAGCCGGCATCCGCGTAGGTCACCACGAAGCCGAGCGTCGCGGCGTCGAAGCGGCAGCCGATGCGCAGCGCCCCCGCGGCGATCACGTCGCCGTCGTCAAGCCAGCGCGTGGCCGCCACGGCGGCACCGTTGACCTCCAGCCCGGTGCCGGCCGTCGCGGTCACCTGCAGGAATGCGCGGCCATCGAGGCAGCCGATGAACCCCAGCACCTCGCCGCTGACCGGCCCCGGCACGCGGATATCCACGGCCGTGCCGCTGCCGATGCGGATGGGCAGTTGCGCCTCGCCGAGCCGGCGCACACCCGCCGGCGACTCGATGACCAGCGCGCGGCTCAGATCGCATCCTCGCAGCGCACCACCACGGGCACGCGCCCGCCGTCGGCCGCCACACGGAAACTGCGGCGCACATCGCGGTAGCCCGGCCGCGCACCGACCACGGTGTAGAGCCCGGGACGCAGTTCCAGCGTGCGCGAGCTGAACGCTCCGAGGCGGCCGACCTTGAAGAGCGTCACCTCGGTGAGGTTGTCGGACTCCAGCACCACCGGCACCGGCGTGGCGGCGATGGCCAGCAGCCGCCCGAGCTCGGCGACCTGCCCCGTCAGCACGGGCCCCGCCGGCAGCAGCGCCCGCGCGGCCTCGAGCCCGGCCTGGGCGCGGGCCAGCACGGCGTCGTCGTTGAACTGGTCGGCGCTGGCGATCTCGCGCCGCAGCCGCGTGTCGAGCCCGAGCCGCGCCCGTGCCTGCTCGCTGCCCTCGCGCGCGGCCACGAGTTGCGGATCGGCAGCCAGCAGCTGCTCGTAGCGTTGCAGGGCATCGGCCCAGCGCTCGGCCTGCGCGAAGGCGCGGGCCTCGGCTTCCAGTGCGCCCAGCTGCGCCGCCTTCTGCTCGGCATCGAGCTGTGCGAGCGCCGCCTGCGCCGCGGCATCGCCGGGCCGGGCCTGCAGCGCCGCGGTGAAGGCGGCGCGTGCCGTCGGGAGCCGGCCGGCGGCCTGCCCGGCCAGCCCGCGGGCCATCTGCGTTTCGTAGGCTTCGCGCGCCGCAGCCTGCGACAGCCGGGCCACGCCGGCGCCCGCCGCCGTCCAGTCCGGATCGAGCACTGCGGCCTGGCGATACAGGCCGAGTGCCGTCGTGCGCTGGCCGGCCGATTCCGCCGCCTGTCCCTGCGCGACCAGCGCCTGCACCTGATCGAGTTTTCCGGCACGGTCCAGGCCGCGGCGCGCCCGGCTGTCAGCCGGCGCCACGGCCAGCGCGCGCGTGAAGGCGGCGGTGGCCTCCGCCTGTCGGCCGGCCTGCAATGCCGCCTCGCCTGCGGCAAGCGCATCGGCCAGTACCGCGGGTGCCCGCGCCAGCATCGTGCGGCCCAGCCCGGTGGCGGAGCGATAGCCCGCCAGTGCCGCGGCCATGTCGCGCTGGCGATAGGCGTCGTCGGCAAGCCCGGCCTGGCGGCGCAACGCCTGCCAGTCGGCGCCCGCCCACCGGTCCGCGCCGGCCTTTTTCAGCTCGTCATCGAGCCGCAGGAACTCACTGAGCGCGGCATCGAGTTCGGCCTGCGGGACCTGCCCGGCCGCGGCAACTTCCGCCGCACCCGGGTCGGCCGCCGGTGCGCCGGCTGCCGGTGTCGCCGCTGCCGGCCTGGTCGGGATCGGAGCCGGAGCCGGGATCGGGGCCGGGACGACCGGCGCCCGCGCCCGCATCCAGCCCGGCAGAAAGCCGATCACCAGCACCGCCACGACCAGCAGCGCCGCCAGGCCACCG
>JADYZO010000109.1 GCA_020853135.1 Gammaproteobacteria bacterium | reverse complement strand
CGAAGACCAGTTCGACATCGACGGCCTGGACGGTGGGCACGAGGCGGATCTTCTCCCGGACGTCCTCGACGAGGACCTCGCCCATGCCACAGCCCGGGGCCGTCACCGTCATCCTGATGTGGACCGAGCGCAGGCCGGTGTCGGCGGCCTTCTCTATCCGGCACTCGTAGACTAGGCCGAGTTCGACGATGTTGATGGGGATCTCCGGGTCGTAGACGGTGCGCATCTGGTCCCAGATGAGTTCCTCGACCTCGGCGTCGGTGGCGCCGGGGCGCAGTTCCGGCAGGGTGACGGGCGCCTGGTCGAGTGCATCGGCGTCGCGGCCCGCGACCCGGTAGAGGTTGCCTTCGAAGTAGATGGTGAAGCTGCCGCCCATGGCCTGGGTGATGTGGACGATGGCATCCTTCGGCAGGCGCTGGGGGATGCCGGCGGGGACCGTCATGGCATCCAGGTCGCGCTTCAGGGCGACCGGCTGGTTCTCCATGCCAAACATGATTGCGTCCCTATTCGGTGCTCACCGGTGTGCCGGCATCGTCCAGCGCTGCATCCAGGGTTTTCCAGGGCAGCGTTGCGCAGCGGATCCGGGCGGGATAGGCACGCACCTCGCCGAGCGCCGCCAGATCGCCGGGCAGCGTGCCATTGCTGCCGGCGAAGGCATCCATGATGGTCCGCACGAGGCGACGGACTTCCGCGGCAGGCCGCCCGGGCACGAGATCGGTCAGCATGGATGCCGATGCCAGGGAGATGGCGCAGCCGGTCCCCTCGAAGGCAGCCTCGGTGATGCAGCCGGCCTTCTCGCGCAGGTACAGCGTGATGCGGTCGCCGCACAGCGGGTTGTCCCCGCTGGCCTGGTGGTCCGGTTGCGCCATGCGGCCGAGGTTGTGCGGCTGGCGGCTGTGCTCGAGCACGGTCTGCCGGTAGAGGCGGGCCAGCGATTCTTCCGGTGCGGGCATCAGGCGAGCATCCTGCGTGCCACTTCGAGGCCCGCGACCAGCTGGTCCACTTCGCGGTGCGTGTTGTAGAAGGCAAAGGAGGCCCGGGCGGTGCCGTTGATCCCGAAGAACTCCATCACGGGCATGGCGCAGTGGTGGCCGGCACGGATCGCCACGCCCTGGTGGTCGAGCACGGTGCCGAGGTCGTGCGGATGGATGCTCCCGAGATTGAACGACAGGACACCGGCCTTTTCCCGCGCCTCGCCCACGATGCGTGCGCCAGGCAGGGCCGCGACCGCCTGTGTGGCGTGACGCAGGAGCTCGCCTTCGTGGGCGGCGATCGCCTCCAGGCCGATGCCCTCGAGGTAGCTGATGGCCGCCGCCAGGCCAACCGCGCCCGCCACATCAGGAGTACCAGCTTCAAATTTATAAGGTAACTCATTGAATTCAGTGTGATCGAAACTGACGGACAGGATCATGTCGCCCCCGCCCTGGAAGGGTGGGAACGCTTCGAGCCGTTCGCGCCGGCCATACAGCACGCCGATCCCGGTCGGCCCGCACATCTTGTGGCCGGAGAAGGCGTAGAAATCGCAGCCGAGTTCCTGCACGTCGACCTTCTGGTGGGCGATGGCCTGCGCGCCATCCAGCAGCACGGGGATGCCGCGGGAGCGGGCCGCTGCGGTGATTTCGGCAACCGGGTTCACGGTACCGAGCGCATTGGAGACGTGCGCCATGGCGACCAGCCGGGTGCGTGCGTTGAGGCGCCGGTGGAATTCATCGAGGCACAACTCACCGCGCTGCGAGACCGGCACGACGTTGAGCCGGGCGCCGGTGCGCTGGCAGGCCAGCTGCCAGGGGACGATGTTCGAGTGGTGTTCCATCTGCGAGACCAGGATTTCGTCGCCGGGTCGCAGGCTTTCGCGCAGCGCGTAGGCCACGAGATTGATCGCTTCGGTGGTGCCGCGGGTGAAGATGATCTCGGCACGCTCCCTTGCATTGATGAGTCTGCGCGCGGCCTCGCGTCCCGCCTCCTGAGCCTCCGTGGCACGGTGGCTCAGGGTGTGGACGCCACGGTGGACGTTGGCGTGGTCGTGCTCGTAGTAATGGCTGATGGCGTCGATCACTGCCCGCGGCCTCTGGTAGGAGGCGGCGTTGTCGAGGTAGGCGAGGGGATGGCCGTTGACCTCCTGGTGCAGGATCGGGAAATCCTGCCGTATCCTGTCGACATCCAGCCGCGCCACGCCTGGCAGCGGTGCGCCCTGCAGGCCAGGGCTGCTCACGGCCCGGCCCCCACCGCGGCGAGGTCAGGCAGCCGTGCGGCGAGCAGGCCGACGACGTGGTCCTCCAGTTCCCGCACGGGTATCCGGCCGACGATCTCCCGGGCAAAGGCGGCGATGAGCATGCGCCGCGCCTCTGCCGCGCCGATGCCCCGCGAGCGCAGGTAGAACACCGCCGCGGGATCGAGCTGGCCGGTCGTGGCGCCGTGGGCGCACTTGACGTCGTCGGTGTAGATCTCCAGTTCCGGCTTGGTGTCCACCTCCGCATTCCTGGAGAGGAGCAGGTTTTCGTTGCGCAGCTCGGCGACGGCCTGGTCGGCGCCGGCGTGGACCACGATCTTGCCGTTGAAGATGCCGCGGCCCGAGTCCTCGACGATGCCGCGGTAGCGCTCCTGGCAGCGCGTGCCCCGTGCGTGATGGTCGACACGGGTCTGGTTGTCGACATGCCGCCCGCCGTCGCCGAAGAACAGCCCCTGGATGTCCACTGCCGCGCCCGTCCCCGCCAGGCTGACCCGCAGCGTGTTGCGGACCAGCTTGCCGCCGAGGTCGATGCCGAAGAGGGCGGCCTCGGCACCCGCCTCGAGGCGGATGCGCTGCTGCGCCACGTGCAGGGCCGTCGCCGGCTCGTCCTGCAGCCGGATGTAGGTGAGGCGCGCGTCGCGCCCGCAGCTGATGTCGGTCACCGAATTG
>JADYZO010000108.1 GCA_020853135.1 Gammaproteobacteria bacterium | reverse complement strand
TCGAGCGCCGCATCGAGTGCGGCCTCCGGCACCTCGCGTGCCGCCCTGGCGAGGATGCGCGCATCGCCGATCGCATCCACGGCAAAGGTCCGCAGCGCGCGGCGCCGGTGGCACCAGGCATCGAGGTACCAGTTGTCGCGGTAGTGGACCAGGCGCTGGGGCGAGACCTCGCGGTCCATGACCTCGCCGGTGCGGCGCCGGTGGTGGCGGATCTTCAGCCGCCGGCGCGAGAGCAGCGCCGAGGCGATGGCCTGGAAGTACGCCGGCTCGACCGTGCGCGCGCCCATCGGCAGCACCCGGATGCGACGCATCACCTCCCCGGCCGAAAGGTCGCTGGTGCCGAGGATCCTGCGGATGCGCTCGCGCAGCGGGCGCAGCTGCTGCGCCAGCAGGCCGGGCTGCAGGCGCTCGAGCAGCTGCTCCATGGCCAGCAACGCATGCACTTCGGCGGCCGAGAACCACAGCCCGGGAAGCTGGAAGCCTGCGGCCCGGTCATCACCCGCATCCGGCCCGGCGTCCAGGTAATAGCCACCGCGCGCGCGGTCCCACTCGATCGGCACCTGCATGCGGTCGCGCAGGTAGGCAAGGTCGCGCTTGAGGGTGGCGCGTGATACGCCGAGATCCTCGATGAACGCCTCCCGCGCCACCACCCGGCGCTGGTTCAGCAGGCGCTGGATGCGATAGAAGCGCTCGGTCCGGTCCATGAATGGCGCACCATCTGCTCCGGGCGCCCGATGGGCGCCCTCCCGCCTACGCTAGCGCGGGTGCACCGGCGTGTCGACCAGACGCAAAAAGGGCCGGCACCGCTGCGCGGTGCCGGCCCTGGTCGTCGCCGGTGGCCCGGTGGATCCGGTTCAGTTGCTCGCCTGCGCCAGGCGGCCCACCGAGAGGCTGTCCTTCACCGATTCCACCACCCAGGAGTTGAGGTTCTCGTCGGGCAGGATCGCCTCGGTCTCGTGGTACAGCACGTCCTGCGGGCGCTCGGACTTGCGGATCGCCTCGCCGATGATGTCCTTCTGGAACATGTAGTCGTAGGCAACGTACACCGAGATCACGATGTCCTTCTTCTTCTCCGACAGGATCTGGTTCACGGCCTTGCGGGTCGGATCGATCGAGTAGTTGACCAGGTGCCCGCTCCAGGCGTAGTTGATGGTGTCGATGCCGACGTTGTCCTTCAGGTGCTTGCCGAGGTCGGCCATCAGGGCCTCCCACTGCTGGTTGAACTTGTCGTCACCGTAGGCCGCCAGCGTCACGCCGTACTCGGCCCCGTTGCCGTCCTTGAGCAGGTCCTTCACCCGGCGCAGGATGTTGGCCTTGAGGAAGTCGGTGGAGTCGATGGTCTCCAGCAGCGTCACCCGCGCCTTCGGCCGGTACACGGGCACGCCTTCCTTGGGCAGCATCTCCAGCGCCTTGGGGTCGTTCTTCAACCCGACGAGGTTCGGGATGTCGGAGTTGGTGTGGCCACCCACCGTCAGGAACAGCGGCAGCACGACCACCTCGTCATAGCCCTCGTCGTCGAAGGCCTTCATCTGGGTGGCGACCGAAGGCTCGGTGTACTCGTTGAAGGCGGTCTTCACGCCCTTGACGTTGGGCAGCGCCATCAGGCGGTCCTGGGTGGCCTTCTCCACGTCAACCAGCATGTCGCGCCAGGCCTTCTGCCGCGAACCGTGGTTGACCAGCAGCACGCCGATCTTCGGCTGGCCCGCCGCCTTCGCGCCCTCGGCCTTGCCCTGGGCCTCGCCCTTGGGAGCGCCACCGCAGGCGGTGAGCATCAGGGCAGTGGCCGCCGCGGCCAGCATCATCGTCATCGACTTGAACATGGGATTCTCCTTATCAGCTGCATTCTGCGGCCGGGCCCGGCCCCATCCGGCGGGCCGGCACGGCAATCCTGCGACTCCTCAGGCCGGCACCGACTCCGTTGTCACACGGATGCCCGCCAGCTTCGTATCCACCGTCTTCCGGTACCGTGTCCGCGAGGCCCAGGCCACCCCGTCGAGCACCGCGCCGGTCGGGCACAGTGCCCGGCACCAGAGCATGGGGTAATAGCCCGAGACGAGCACCAGCGCCAGCGACAACCAGAACCACGGCGAATTCATGAACTCCAGCCCGAAGAGGTCGGGGAAGAGCTCATAGCTGCCCCAGTCACGCAGGCCCATGGCGATGCCGATCGCCAGGGTGATGGTGATGGCCCAGCGCAGGAAGCCGATGGCGCGGTTGGACAGGAAGAGCTTCCCCTTCCAGGGCATGAGCCAGACCAGCAGCCGCTGCGCGTTGCCGTAGGGGCAGACGTGCCGGCAGTAGGTGTTGCCGCCCCAGATGGCGCCCAGGATCACGTAGACCGCATAGGCGCCGAGGATGTACGACCAGCTGGTGCCGAGGAAGGGCTGCAGGAAGGTCACGTAGGTGAAGGAGTTGTTCAGGTAGAAGCCGAGGTAGGCGACGGTCACCGCCGCCATCCCCAGGCTGAGCTTCGGCGAGCGGCGCACCAGCTTCAGGGTGGTCAGGATGAACATCAGCCCGATGAGCCCGGCCTGCAGGACCCAGGTATCGGGCAGCACGGCCTTGACGTCGAAACCGGTGGCCTCGGTGTCGAGGTAGATGCCGAGCGGTGATTCCCTGGCGATGCTCACCAGCTGGGTGACTGAACGGGCAACACCCTCGGTGGTCAGCGAGGCGCCGCTCACCAGGTCCACCTGGTAGCTCTTGCCATCGAGGGGAATGCTCTGGAAGCGCTCGTAGTAGCCGGCCTTCTCGACGTCACGCAGGTAGCTGGTGGTCTCCATGGAGCGCAGGTATTTCACCTGGCGGATCTTGCCGTCGAGACCAACCGTCATGCCGATGTCGATCGGACCCGCGTAGCCCTTGACGTCCTTGTTCAGGCCGGTGTTCTCCATGTAGAGCTGCACCAGCCTGCCATCCTTGTCGCGCTCCTCGGCGTAGTACATGTCGAGCGCCGTCTTGAGCGTGACCCCGTCGGGGTTGGCGGCATTGGCGCGGGCGTCGTTGTACACCAGCTGCGCCACCTCTTCGCTCAGGCCCGGGTTGGTGCGCGCATCACCGATCACGCCGTACAGGCGCTGCGGCGCCGGCTTGGCCTCCATGATGTGGTAGAACGCATGGCGCTCGCGCTCGGGGATCATGCCCGTGATGGGCGTCTGGTACTCCTGGCCCATGCGCACGGGCTCGGCAAAGCCCGTCACGTGCTCCTCGAATTCGAAGACCGGCTGCGGCTCCTGCAGCGGGCCATTGATCCAGAAGAAGGCGAAGGCCGCGGCGACGAGGGCGCTCAGGCCGAGCTTCCGCCAGGGGATGGTCATGGCCAGTGCGCCGCTCATGTCTCCGCTCCTAGCCGCGGTTGGGCGCGGGGACGGTGGCGCCACCGGCGTCACGCACGCGCTGCACGGCTTCGGTCACCTTGCCCACCACCCACTCGTTGACGACCGGGTCGGGCAGCACCGCATCGGGCTTGTAACGGACCTTGGAGGAGGTGCCCACCGCATTGATGGCGGCCTGGATGGTGTTGATCTGCAGCATCTCGTCCACGCCCACCAGCACCGGCACCACCAGCACCTGCGGCTCGAGTTCGAGGACTTCGTTGATCACCTTGACCACCGGCTCCCCGGAGTAATCAGTGAGCTTGCCGCAGAAGGCATAGGCCACGGTGTCGATGTCGGTCTTGATCTTCAGGAAGCGGCCGATCCCTTCCATGATCTCGCTGGCCTGCTGGCCATAGACCTTGTCCCCGTAGCCCACCAGGACGACCGCCATGTTCTCGCCGCTGCCCTCGCCCTTGAGCTCATTGACCCGGCGAAGCACGTTCTTCTTCAGGACGTCGGAGTCGCTCAGGGCAGGCGTCATGGTCACCCGCGCCCTGGGGTAGTAGAGGTCGAAACCCTCGTTCTGCAGCTGCTTGATCGCCTTCGCCTGCGTGCGCATCCCGGTCAGGTACTGCAGGTAATCGTTGGTGATGGTGGATTCCCCGGCGATGAGCAGCGGCACCACGACCACTTCCTTGATGCCGGCGGCGTCGAAGGCACGCATCTCGCTGGCGACATCCGGCTTGGTCTCCTGGATGAAGGCGAGCCGCACTTCCTGCGCCCCGGCCTTCACGATGGGCTCGCGAACCTGGTCGGCCAGCGTCTTGACCATGTTGACCCAGGTGGAGGACTTCGAACCGTGGGCCACGATGAGCACGCCGATGCTGGCGTCATTGGCGGGACCCGACGGGGCCGCCGACTGGCGCCCGCAGGAGGCGGTGAACAGCGTCGCCGCTGCAAGGAGGAGGACGGTGAAAGAACGCACGGCTGACATGTTTCGCATAGGCTCCTGCAGCGCTGGTGAGTCTGCCGGGCCCAGGCTTGCTGCGGCCATGGCCGGCGGCGCATTCCCCCCAGGGAACGTGACGTCGTAGTCTGCTACTGCCGGCGGAAGCGGACAATCCTGTGGATGCGTCAAATTGTCGCATTGCTGGCGCAGCGGCGCACCGTGCGCCGGGGCGGGTTACCATGCCGCGGGAGCAACACGGCCCTTGCCGCACGACCGCCACCGGCCGCCCAGCAACACCGGGAGACTGCCCATGGCCAACATCATCCGCATCGTCATCCTCAGCGTCTTCATGGCGCTGTTCATGGTCTGGGGCTTCCGCGGCGTGGAGAACAACCCGCTGGAGGCCGCGCCCGCCTTCCTCGGTTTCATCGCGGCGTTTCTCGCCCCGGGCGCCATCGGCGCGCCGGCCTGGGCGGCCACCCTCGGCAAGGGGCGCGGCACCGCCGGCGCCATCTTCCCGGCCTGGGCGGTCACCGCGGCGCTGGTGGCCATCGGCTGGCTCGTCTACTACGCGCGCGACATCGCCGCGGGCGGCTACTTCCGCGACAACATGCTGGTCGG